>CBDUSP010000048.1:0-12236 GCA_965370365.1 uncultured bacterium
ATGTCTTTTATCCTGAGCAAATTGATAGAATTCGCGTGTGTAAAGAAATGATGACTAGCGAGAATTTAGAGATCAAAGACAAAAACTATTCCAAGCAGTCATTGGAAAAGCGCTCCTTCATAAGTTGCATCTTTGATTCTTGTAATTTCATGGAGAGTGATTGGCGAGGCTCCAAATTCTGCGATTGTCTTTTCAAAAACTGCAATATTAGCCTTGTAAAGCTTGAAGGGTGTCGTCTCCAAAATATTCGCTTTGAACAGTGTAAAATCGTGGGTGCGGAGTTTTTTAAATGCGATCAGACATTTCTTGGCTTAGACTTTGTGGAGAGCATTCTTCTTAGCTGTAACTTTTCTGATATGAAGTTAAATCGAACCTCTTTCTGCCAGAGTAAAATAAAAGAGTGTAGCTTTATGAACACACTTTTAAGAGAGGCTGATTTCTCAAGCAGTGATTTATCGGGAACCATTTTTCATGGTTGTGATCTCAGTAAGTCCAATTTATGCGGGGCGATGAACTATGCGATTTCACCACAGGGAAATAAGATCAAAAAGGCCAGATTTTCCTCTCCTGAGGTGATCGCTTTGCTGAGCGATTTTGATATCATTATTGAATAGGTAAAATGACTATAGCAGAATCTAGACGCCAACTGTGGGTCATTTTGACCCTTGTTTTCTTAGGTTTTATCGGCATTTCCATGCCGTATTTAATCTTTCCAGCGCTATTTTTAAATCCTGCGTACTCAATTCTACCGATAGGTACAAGTGAGATCAGTAGAGCACTCCTTCTTGGGATCACCCTAGCTGCCTACCCACTTGGACAATTTATTGGATCGCCTATTTTAGGTTCTTTATCAGATGACTACGGCCGCAAAAAACTTCTCTTAGGAAGTTTGATCATCACGGCTATCTGTAATTTGCTCACGGGAATCGCGATTGCAAAAGAACTTTTGGGGCTACTCATTGCCAGTCGATTGGCTGCGGGTTTTATGGAGGGAAATATTGCTATTGCACGCGCTATGGCCTCTGACATCAAAACGATTCCCAAACATGAGTCGTTCGGTAAAATCAATGCTGTCACATCAACTGCCTATTTAATCGGACCTTTGTTGGGAGGGTTGATGACAGATAAAAATGTGTGGGAGCATTTGACGAGCTCAACACCCTTTTATTTTATCTGCATTCTCTTTTTTTTCCTTGCAGCTCTTTCGGCGCAGATTCTCAAACAATCCGCTATCATTCCATCGAGTCAAATGCGCACTGTTTGGGAGCGCATCAACTTTGTAAAAAGGCTATCGGCTTTGTTTGTCAATAAACAGCTGAAATTTTTAATGCTTGCATCGACACTGTTTACTCTAGGCGTCGATATTTTCTATGAGTTTGGACCTGTCTACCTCACAGTTAAGTGGACTTTAGGTCCTGCTCAGCTGACTGCGTATAATGGCGTGTTATGCTTAGCTCTCATGATTGGGAATGGATTCCTGCCAAAATTCTTTGCATCGCGTCCATCCCGTCTACCTGTCATGTGTGCTATTGGAGGGTTTGTACTTTCTTTGCTTGGGATTATTCTGACAGATTCTACGATTCTTATGTTGGTCTTTTTCGCTTGCTGCGGACTTGCGATTGGACTTGTTGTGACCTTGCTCACAGTCAAAATTTCCGACTCGGTCCCGGATACGATTCAAGGAGAGGTTTTGGGAACACAACTCTCTCTACGCGTTCTAGGAGATGGCGTGATTTGTCTCTTTGGGGGAGCCTTGCTTATCTTATCCCCCAAGATCATCCTGGTTATGGCTGCCCTGATCGCCGCTTCCACAATCGTGTACTATAGAGTTAGAGATAAACACGTCCGGAAATCACACTAAAGATTCGAATCTTTGGGCTATTGCTTCTTGGTTAAAGTCTTGTTTTTCTTTGGGGGATGTATACCGCTCGTGATTCAAAAGTTGGTTTTCGCGGCGTCGACTTTTCCTCGAAATGATCCTCCTCACTCATGCCTTGCCTCTCGGCAATGGTCATTCGCTCCGGAGAATCATTTCGAGGAGTCTCCTTGCCAAAACCAACTTTTGAATTACTCCCGGTATACAGACATAAACCCTATTTGTTTTACAAAAGTCCTACGTACTTTAATTGAAAGTCAGAATAAAAACCAATCAATGGTTTTTTTGGTGTGATTTTTTTATTTCTTTTGTTATGCTTTCCTGCCGTAAATCTAGGGTTTTAGTTATGAGTGTAAGTTCTGTTTTAAATTATGGCGATGCTGAAAGTTTATTTGAAAGCGATCAAGTTTTGGAGGATCCAAAGGAGCTCGTTGCTCTCCTTCAGAATAAGATTCAGGAACTTGAGTGTGTGCTTGAGTCTGCAAAAGGAGCACTTTTTGCAAAAGAAGTCGTTGACCTAACACACATTGCAAAAGAGGCAATTCCATCGGTCGTTCGAATTGAGACGATCGTATTTGCAGATACGTTATATAGCGAAGGGAGTATCGGAAACTCTTATCCTGCCAGTGGATCTGGATTTATCATTTCTCAAGATGGCTATATCGTCACAAATCATCATATAATTGATGGCGCCCGAAAAATTAATATAATTTTTAATGATCAGAGGCCAGGTTTGCTGGCAACGGTTTGGGGATCCGACCCAGGAACTGACTTAGCGCTATTAAAGGTCGAAGCAGAAGATCTTCCCTTTCTTCGCTTTGCATCAGATGAAGTGAACATTGGAGATACTGCGATTTCAATTGGGAACCCACTAGGTTTTAAAAATTTATTAACGTTAGGTGTCATCGGAGGCAAAGGCTTTAGCCTTGAAGATGCATGTGGAAAGGGATACTTCTTAACAGATGAGGGTTTTTATGCCAGTTACTTGCTCTCTGATGCGCAGACGAACCCCGGAAGTTCTGGATGCCCTGTCTTTAACCAGAGTGGAGAAGTCATTGGTGTGCATTCGAGGGGTGTTTCTGGAATCGGCATTCATATCGATAGCAGCACTGCCATAAGTGTTGTAGATGAGCTTATGAAAAAGGGTCATGTCACAAGACCTTGGCTTGGTGCCAGGCTTAATTTTTTAGATGAGACGTCCATCGATGTGCTTGGATTGGAAGATGCTTTAGAAGGGGGGCTTCTTGTTACAGATGTTTTGGAGGCTTCTCCGGCGATGATAGCAGGTCTTAAATTTGGTGATGTCATTGTCGAGTATGGTGGTGTAAAGCCAAACTCTTTGAATCAGTTTTTTACAGATCTTGCAATGAAGAGTTCTCCTGGAGATGAGCTTGAGATCAAAATTTCTCGGAAGGGAGAGATTATTAGCATGTGTCCGTGTTTAGGATCTCACGATGTAAATGTAACAACTCCTATTGAAAGGCTTGGAATTGTGGTTGAAGAGTTTGATGCAGAAAAGGCCTTTTTATATGATCTCGACCCGTCGATTAAGGGAGTTCTTATCTCTAGTGCTAAATGGTTCTCTGGATTAAGGCCGAAAGAGGTGATCACGGGTGTCATGACAGATCTCGGAGATCCCATTATCGAAATAAAAAATGTGGATGATCTTGTGAATGCAATCGAGCAAGTAGAAGAGGGGAAAACAATCTTTTTAGTTGCTCGCGCGCCCGATCAAAGCCGGGCAGGTCGTTATCCTGTGATCGTTTGAATTTGCTTTGTGATCTCTTGAAGTCTTGCTTTCGTATTCGATAGAGTCTCTTCAAGAGACTTTACGATCTTTTGCGGAGCTTTTTCTCTAAACTCAGTATTGCTTAGCTTGCTTTGTGTGCTTTCCATAAGTTTTTCAAGCTTCTCTTTTTCCTTTTCAAGACGCGTTTTTTCCCTTTCTTTTAGCGACTCTGGGACAGGGATAAAGAGGGTAAGCGTAGACACCATTTGCTTGGCTCCAAACCCTGTTGGCTCTTTCTCTGTAAAGAAGATTTCTTTTGTTGGGGTAAGTGCACAGATAATTGCTTGATGCTCCTTCACATTCGAAGATCCAATCACATAAAGGTCTGTCTTTTCAGAGGGAGGAAGCTTCATTTCAGTGCGAATGTTTCGCACACAGCGCACAATTTCGTTTACAAAAGCAAAATCGCTTATCGCGCGGGAGTCTATATCACCAAGTGCCTTTGGAAAAGACGCAACCATACATGCAGGCGATTGAAGAGCTGCGATTGTATCTTTTGTGTAAGGGTCTTTTGTTTCTACATTGAGATTGGGGAAGAGCGCTTTTACAGTCTGAAAAATCTCTTCTGTAATGAAAGGCGCAATTGGGTGAAGAAGTCTTATGGCATTTAAAAGCAAAATAACAAGGAGCTTTTGCTTGTTTTGTTTTTGCTCTGGCGTTCCTTGTTTTTCAAATAAAACAGGCTTCGACGCTTCGATGTAAGTCGAGCAAAAATCGTTCCAGAAAAAGGCGTAGGCAAGTGAGGCAGCTTTATCAAACGCATATGCATCAAAATGTTTGAGCATTTCTTCTGTTGTTCGGTTTAAAACAGAGAGGATCCAACGATCTTCAAGTGTAAGAAGATTTGTATCGAGTCCTGAAGAAAATTCTAGAGATTCAATATTCATAAGAACAAAGCGAGAACCATTCCATATTTTATTGGCAAAGTTCTTAAACTCTTCAAACCGTCTTTGATCGAGATCGATTTGGCGCGCATGCGTTGCACTCGAACAAAGAGCAAAGCGCACGGCATCGGCCCCATACTCGTGGATCATTTCGAGGGGATCGATCACGTTGCCTTTGGTTTTTGACATTTTTTCCCATTTTGATCCGACCTCTTTTGGAAGAGATGCTCCTAGATCGTATTTCTTTTTCTCGTCTCCTGCAATGTAGGTGATCGAGCCATCTGAATCTTCTTTCCAATACGATTTTCCGTAAATGAGTCCATGGATGAACGACTCTTTAAATGGAACATCGTCGCTCAAATATTCACCCATCATGATCATGCGCGCGATCCAGAAAAAGAGGATGTCATGTGCGGTAACAAGAACTGATGTGGGGTAGAATTTTTTAAGATCGGGTGTTTTTTCAGGCCAGCCAAGCGTGCTGAGTGGCCAAAGGGCAGAAGAAAACCAGGTATCAAGCACATCGGGGTCTTGCTCCCAAGCATCTGGATTTTTCGCGACTTCAGGAGGCAATCCCTCGCCCTCAAAGCAGATCATTTCTTCGGTTTTTTCTTTGTTATACCAGATGGGAATTTGGTGTCCCCACCAAAGCTGACGAGAGATACACCAATCGCGCAGATTTTCAATCCAGTGGAAATAGGTAGCTTCCCAATGTGGGGGAATGAGCTTTACCCGTTTTTCTTTCACCGCAGAGATGAGCTTTTTCTTAAAAGGGCCCATGTTGATGAACCACTGCTTCGAAAGATACGGTTGCAGTACAGCTTTTGAGCGATACGAAAGACCGATATTGAGTGTATGAGGTTCGATCTTTTCAATGAGGCCCTGTTTCTTCAATTCTTCGACGACTTTCTCTCGAGCTTCAACAACTGTGAGTCCCTTAAAAGCGCCGCCTTCTTCGTTGATCTTTGCATCGGGGGTTAGAATGTTGATCACGGGAAGGTTGTGTCTTTGTCCCACTGCAAAGTCGTTAAAGTCATGCGCTGGAGTGATTTTTAAGGCGCCCGTTCCAAACTCTGGATCTACGTACGTATCTGCAATAATCGGGATTTTTCTTTTCGATAGCGGGAGAGAAATGGTTTTTCCAATGAGATGTTTGTACTTCGGATCTTCTGGATGCACAGCCACCGCTGTATCTCCAAGCATTGTCTCAGGACGAGTAGTTGCAATGATTAGCGTCTCATTTTCTACTGGATAGCGAATGTACCAGAGAAAGGACTCCCTTTGTTCGTGTTCAACCTCATCATCAGAAAGAGCTGTTTGCGTAACAGGATCCCAGTTAACGAGGTAGTTCCCTCGGTAAATAAGCTTTTCATCAAACATTTTTTTGAAACAGGTGCGAACAGCCTTGTTACATCCCTCATCCATCGTAAAACGGAGGCGCGACCAGTCGCAAGAACATCCAAGCTCTTTAATTTGGCCTAAAATCTGTTCCTGGCTTCTTTCCTTCCACTCCCATGCGTGCTTTAAAAACGCCTCTCTTCCAACGTCTTGGCGGCGCTTTCCCGTTTCAGCAAACAGCCTTTTTTCAACGACGCCTTGCGTTGCAATCCCGGCATGGTCTGTTCCTGGAATCCAAAGAGCTTCAAAGCCTTGCATTCTCTTTAGACGAATGAGGATATCTTGGATCGTATCGACAAAGGCGTGGCCCATGTGAAGAACTCCTGTCACATTAGGAGGGGGAAGGACGATGCAGTAGGGGTCTTTTTTGGATGCAGAGTCTGCTTTAAAAAACCCTTTTTCTTCCCAGAAAGAATACCACTTTTTTTCGGTCTTCTTTGGGTCGTATGCTTTATCTAATGACATAAGGTGGGAGAGTATACTCGCATCTTTTCAAGGAGTCAAATTTTCTGTAGAGGTGATTCCCAAGTTTTTGAATTGTCTTGATCCATTTATTTGCCAAGCTAGGAATTCAGAAGAAAGCAAGGGCGCTCTCATGCTTTTTCCAGATGGTTTTCTTAAGTCTTTGTAAATCAGTGAGTTATTGGATTTTGTGAAAATTTTTATCAATTTGATTCTAATGTATAATTTTGTTTATTGAAAAATTAATATTATTATGCTAAAATCTATTGTAAATTATACAAAAAAGGTGCATATGAATGAGATTAATTCAGGTTCTTTAGTAAGTCTGGAAAGTATAGTAAATATGAGGGAAGGGGCTTCGGATCGATTCTCACACATCGGATTTCAAGCAATTCTTGGCATTGCTGAGTTCTTGTCTGAAAAAGACAAGTTCCTGTTTTTTCAGACTACAAGATATCTCAAGATACTTGGCTTTTCCTTGAAGGGTATACTTCTATCTCCGCAATCAGAGATAAGAAATCCAAGAATCTTGTCCAAAGCAGGTTCATTTCTTCCGCAGCACGTCATGATTAGTCTGGGAGTTGTTCCAATTCAACGGGTGAGCGGATTTATTCCTTCTCGGTTGTATGAGGCCTTAAAAACCTTGGGTTACAAGGGACCAATCCCAGAGTCCTTTCATCAGATTGGATCGGCCCCCAGTAGGAGGGGAGTAAGACAGATCAGGAAAGACATTCTCCAAGCCCTATTAAAGATACGGCTTCCAGTGGATAGTTTTTCTAAGATGAGAGCAGATCATCGAGAATCCTTAGGGCGTTATTTTAAAAGTGTGAACGGGTCAACGGAAACTCTAGAAGGGCTCTTTAAGATCTTTTTTGGAGGGCAACGCGAAGCTCTAAGAAATTTCGCCTGTAAAGAAAGTACGTACGTTGATGTAGCAATTGTAGTATTTGAAGAGTTTCAGAGGAGGTATGGGCTTTGCCAAGAGCTTGTTCCTGTTTTCAAGCGGATTTGTTGTTACTGTCAGGAAACTTCCGATAAAGAAGTCTTTGAATTGTTAATGGAAATGGCCCAAAACATAGATAAAAGTGATTCCTACGGGAAAGCGGAAGTCTCTTCTGAAATTTTAAGACGCTGTCAGCAGTTCGTTGGCAAGCGAGAAGTTGCTAAATTTCTAGAGATTGTTGGATCGCTTTCCAAGAATTCAAATAGCGTGAAGCTTCTCTGTGAAATCGGTACTCACTGTCCAGAAGAGATAGTCAGCAAGAATATCATATGGGATGCAATAGTAAAAGAGTTTCGGGCGTGTGAGAGTGATCATAACAGATTCCATGTGATTGCGTTTGTTGCATATTATTTTGAAGGCCTTTTTGATCGAAAATATTTTGCGCCTTTACTGAGCCTTGTTCAGGAGCTGTCAAACGAAGATGCAATCGCGTACTCTATTGATACAATAGTGGATCATTGTGGGGATTTCATGCCTGATAAAGCTTTTCGTCAGATGCTAGAAATTGTCCAGGGGATGAAGACTAGAGATAAAGTTTATGGAGAAATAGCTTCCTATCCGCGGTCAATGGTTTGGGGAAAATTAGTTGGGCATCTAATCAATTTGATTGAAGGAAATCAGTTATCCAGAGCAGAGGCGTTAGACGCAATTGGAACCTATTGGCCGGTATTACGAATTTTTCGATAGCTATACCGAAACCAACTCAAGAAGTTAGGTTTGGTATATTTGCTTGGAAGGCTATTCCTCGAGAAGAGCTTTGTCTACGGGATTTGGAACTGATTCCGCGGAGGCAATCTCTTTCTTTTCGATGTTTTTCTGGATGATTTCTGATGCAGCCTCAGGACTTGGATCCTTGACGCCGTTAAGCACAAAATCCGCACCTTTAAAGTTATCTCCAATAGGCTCTACTTTTCCGCCTAAAATATCGGACAAAAACTCTTCTGTTAGCGCATAAAAAGAGATGCGGTTATTTGGCACAGCAAATCCATGTCCCTCTGTTGGATACAAGGCGTAGATCACAGGGATTCCATTGTTTTGCATAGCCTCTACAATTTGATCAGCTTCTGCTTGTTTTACTCTGGGATCGAAAGCTCCTTGAGCAATCAATAGAGGTTTGTTGATTTTATCCACAAAAGTGAGGGGAGAGCGATTTTTTAGTCGTTCAAGGCCCTCTTCTGTCTCCCAATTTCCAACCCTCTTTTTCATGTCATTCATGATGGGTTTCCAGTAGGGAGGCAAACTCTCGAGAAGGGTAACAAGATTAGAGGGTCCCACAATGTCAACTCCACAGGCAAAGACATCAGGTGTAAAGGTCATTCCGACTAAAGTCGCATAGCCTCCGTAACTACCCCCCATGATGCCCAGCTTGTTGGGATCCGCAATTTTCTTGGAAATCGCCCAGTTTACAGCGTCGATAAGATCATCATGCATCTTACCACTCCACTCCATATTCCCGGCATTTACGAAGTCTTTCCCGAAGCCCGTTGATCCTCTGTAGTTTACGCTCATTACAGCGTAACCCCGGTTGGCAAGCCACTGGTGAGCGGGATTAAGGCCCCAAGAGTCTCTTGCCCACGGGCCTCCATGGACAAACAGGACCATGGGGAGGGGTTGTTTCGGGGTAGCGAGCTTTTCCGACGTGCTTGGAAGCGTTAAATAGGAGACAAGATCAAGACCGTCGCGCGATTTGATGACCACTGGGTGCATCGGAGCTAATTTTTCTTTTGCAAGTGCCGGGTTATTATTAAATAGGAAGTTTACTTTTCCATCCGCGCGATCATAAATGTAGTAACTCGGGGGGCTTGTATCACTCAAGTACGTTACAATCCAAAACTTGTCATCGAGAGAGCGTGAAGAGACAACGAAATGGCCTTTATGAAAGGCTTTTAAGAGATCGATGTCTTTTTGAATCGATGGATCGAGCACCTGAACAAGAGGTTTGTCGTAATCAACTTCAATTGCCTGAATTGTTTTCTGTGTTGGGTGAATCATAAAGACATCTAAATCTGCTTTAGGATCTTGCGCGATCACGCGAACTTTTTCCGTTTTCAGATCGAGCATTTTTAAAATGGCTGTGTTGGTTCCTCTTGTATCGAGTAAATAGAGGGAGTCATTTTTTTTATTAAACCCAACGATGCTTGTGTTTTTTGTATCTTCCATGGGGATTTTTGTGAAGAGCGTCCAGTTATCTCCTTTTTTTGCAAACATCTCCTCATCGCCTTCTTCATCTAAACGAATCCCAAAGCGGATGTTTAAATCGTTATCTGCGATGAACCCGGCATAGTCGCGATTTTCTAAAATGAGGTTAAGAGAGGAGTCTTTTAGGTTGAGAAGATACACATCGAAATGTTCTTTATCTCGGGTGTTAAGACCAATTAGAAGTTTATCAGGCTTGTCAACGCTTGCTCCATAAACAACGGTCTTCACATCGCTTTCCGGAGAGAGGAGTTTTGTCTCTTTTGTTTCTAGGTTGTAGCTATAAAGGCGAAAGTTCTCATCACCCTTAAAATCTTGTAAGTAGAGGATATATTTTGGATTGTAGCTCCAAAAATACTGCCTGATCCCTCTTTTTGTATCATGAGTGATCACCTCGGCCTTGTTTAGATCGTTTTTGGGAGCAATCCACAGATTTAAGGTCCCATTTTCAGGAGCGAGGTAACTGATGTATTGTCCATTTGGGCTGATCTGGACCATCGCTTTCTCTGGATTTCCAAAGAGCACATCACGTGGAATTAATTTTTCTGCAGCTGAACAGGCAATCATAAAAACACTCATCAATAGGAAAATGATTTTTTTGAACATGGGGGCCCCTCTTGTTTGAAGAGCAAATTATAGCAGAAAAAAAATAGTTTTCAAAGATATTGATAGAAGAGCTCATCATTTTTATCGTGTCCGATGACGCGCATATGGAAATGGATCGCTTTTTGATTCCAGTGGATATGCCCTGAGTATGTATCTTCTCCGCAGAGATGAGCGCTCACTGATTCAAGAGTATTTGTTCCGGAGAGGGCTAAATGAAAAAGAAAGACAGGCTGGTTTTGGCCGTAGCGCAAATGCTCCAGAGAGATGAGGTTTTCTGCCGTTTGGAGCTGCCAGCGAAACTGATTGCTAAAGCAAGATTTAGGCAACTCATCGATTACCCAAACCCCTTTTTCTTGAAATACAAGCGTATTGAGTGATGGGGAAGTGGCCTCTACATCTGCAATGCCCGTTTGGATTGTTTTTTCATTCCCTTTTTTTGATCGTGTCGAAAACTTGAGATGTTTTGTTTTTTCAAGTCGTTTCCAAAACTTGAGGAGGTTATTCGGGGCCACTTGTATTTTCTTGGATCTGTAGATAGAGCAATAGCGTTTTTTTTCTTCAGAGGGAAGGCGGAGATAGGCTTTTTTCAAAAGAGACTCAAGTTCTTCCTTCAGTGGATACGAGGGATTCAGTTGATAGATTTTGAACTTCCCTTCAAAAGAGCTTTCGATAATGCCCCCTTTTTCAAGGCGTTTCAGACCTTTTTGAATAGGTGTTAGGGGGACTCTGAGGGAACTTTGGAGTTGGGCCCCATAACACTTCTCATTCACGAAAAGGTAAAGGAGAATCCGCTGGATATTCGGATTGCCAAAGAGGGGTACTAACATTTTTTACACCAAAAAGTAGTTTAAATTCACTGTATCAGATGAGGTCAATTCATTGGAAGGTCTGCACTTTCAAACTACTATTTAGTTTGATTCTGCCTGTCAGGGGGTTGTCAGAATCGAGGAGGGTCGCTTATGATTTAGCCCTTTCAAGGAGATATTTATGAGAACAATTGTATTGGAAGAAAATCGGCAAAGCTTTTTGCTTGGTTCTTGTTTGATTGCTTTATGTTCTCTCATCTGGATTCCGTTTTATCCCGTGTCATTCACGATGCAGACATTCGCGATTTTTTTGATCGCCTTGCGCTTTTCCCCTAAGCAATCTGTTTTGTCAGTGCTTGGATATCTGCTCTTTCACACGTTTGCGAATCCTTTGTGGATGGTGGGCAACTGCGCTGGCTATCTGATCGCATTTCCTTTCGCTGCGTTTTTAACTTCATATCTTGTAAGAAAAGGATCGCCTATAATTGCACTTTTTGCAGGCCAGATTATCATTTATCTTTTTGGTTTTTTCGGACTTATGTTGTTCATTGGGCCTTATGAGGCTTTTATGAAAGGGATCGTTCTCTTTCTTGGAACGGATCTTATGAAGAATATAGCCGCAATACATATTCATAGGAAACTATGATAAGGAAAGTAATTATATATCGAGGTCATGAAAAGCATCCTCTCTTTGGCCCCTACCCTGCAAGTGTTTCAGAGAGAAAAGAAATGTTTAACATGCTCAATCAATACAGGGTGCTTGATGGTCGAGATCCTTGGAAAGTGGAAACAGTATCTGGAGAGCAGTTGGTTTCGCATTTGTCTAAGGAAGATCCAACGCAAACACTTCTTGTCATTCCGGCAGGACAAAGCTCGATCCTAGATAAGGTTTTCGATGCTTTTCAGACAACCTTTCTCAAAAGTTTTTTTAATCAAGGGGGCAGGGGGTATCTTAACTGTGGATCTGCTTACTGGGCATCTCGTTTGAGAATTTATAAAGATTTGTGCTCAGAGCAACCAGAATTTCGCGGAGAAATCCGTAAAATCAGTCAGATCCCGCTGTTTAGAGGCATTGCCAAAGGGCCCTTATGCCCCTTTCCCGGAAAGAGATATAACGTTGCTTTTTTTTCTGATACGGCGCGTATAAGTAGTGGGAATCTTAAGTGTACGGCTCTCTTAAGTGGAGGGGGCAGTTTTATAAATCCTGAGGCAAGTG
>CBDUSP010000049.1:0-11912 GCA_965370365.1 uncultured bacterium
ACCCTTCAAGCGAAGCGGATCCTTCAAGCGAAGCGGACCCTTCAAGCGAAGCGGATCCTTCAAGCGAAGCGGACCCTTCAAGCGAAGCGGACCCTTCAATCGAAGCGGATCCTGTTAATTTTCAAATCGAGAGTTCTTCTTCCCAAGTTTGTTTCCGTTTGGGAACTATCCTGCAAGCGCGAAGCGCGTATCCTGCCTTTGAGCCCGATCCTGCAAGCGTTAGCAGATCCTGTTAAGGTCCCCCACGGGAATTTCATCCTGCAAGCGTTAGCAGATCCTGCTTAAGTTTTTCAGGGTCTACGAGCCTATTCAAGACGCGCAAGCCCCTTCTCCCGAGCCTTTTTGAAAGAGTAGAAAAAAAGCATAAGAGACAGGCCAAGAAACACAGCGTTTAGCAAAAAACTCATCCAGAAATAGGAAATAGGAAACGCCTGGTTGTTTAACAGCATGCGCATCCCTTCAAAAATGTACGTCGTTGGAAGACACCACGAAATCACTTGTGCCCACTCAGGAAGCACTGACACAGGATAAAAAACAGCACTAAACGGCGCAAAAAGATAACCCACCATAAATGCAATTGCCTCAAGTCTATGCCCAAAGCGGACAATTAAGGAGGCTGCGACAAACCCTAAAGTCCATCCAAAGAAAAGAAGCATGGCGGCGAAGGGAATAAACGCCCAGCCGATCATGTAAACTTTCAAAGCATAAAGAAGATAGACCATCAAAAGGCCAAAACAAACGGTTACAACCAATTTACCAAGGCAAAGAAGAATAACCCCTGCGCACCACTCGGAAATTCTTAAAGGACTCGCAAAAAGATTGACTAAGTTGCGATGCCAAAGTTCCTGGAGAAGACTTACAGAAATATCTATAGATCCCCGCCAAGAAATTTGCCAGAAGATCAGCCCCGTCATCAAAATGAGAGGTAAGGAAGAATTGCTATCTGTCCTTGAAATCCAAACCGAAGTAAGCCCCCACAGTAAAATATCAACGAGTGGCCAATAAAAGAGATCGCTTAACTGATGAGGCCCCTTACAAAGAGCATAAAAATAACGAAAAAACACTCCTTTGACACGACTAAAGTTCACGGGATCTCCTCGCAATTTTTAAAAAATAATCATCCAACGAAGGCTCGTCAATTTGAATCGAAGAATAGAGAACACCATCGAGACTAAGCGCATGGAGATAAAGAGGAATTTGCCCCTCTTCCATCTCAACCTCTAAAAAGCGATGGTCTGCGCGAAAAAGATAGTTTTTTTCTTGGGCGATTGCAATTGCTCTTTCCATCTCTTCCACGATAACGAGGCGCGCCCGGAAAACTGCGCTTTGCTTGGCAAGCGTCTTTGGCGAGTCATTTGCAATAATTTTTCCTCGATCAAGAAAAATCACACGATCGCAGACTTGAGAGACCTCCTCCATCTTGTGCGATGTAAACAAAATGGAAAGCCCGTTTTTCTCCCTTTGCTCTAACAAAAATGCGCAGATGTCGTGTGAGATCTCGGGATCTAAAGACGCTGTTGGCTCGTCAAGGAGGATAATTTTTGGATCCACAAAAAACGCCTTGACCATCATTAAACGCGTAAGCTGACCCGCAGACAAAACGGAGACAAGCTTATTACGATATTGTAAAATATTAAAGCGCTCAAGCAACAGATCAAATCTTTTTCGGCTCTCCTTGCGAGACAACCCATATAAAAGCCCCAGGATTTCTAAGTTCTCAGCAACCGTCAAAATGTAAGGGAGGCTTAAATAGGTACTTGCAAAAGAGATTTGTCCCAAAATTTTTTCGCGATAGCGATAAAACTCTTTGCCAAAATAAAAGATCGACCCTGAGGTTTTAAGAAGCGTCCCTAAAAGCATCTGAATCGTCGTCGTTTTCCCCGACCCGTTGGGACCAAGAAAACCCAGAATCTCCCCTTCCTTCATCTCAAAAGAAATGCCATCTACCGCCTTCGCAGGAGGTTTTCCAGGATAACACTTTGTAAGATCTTCGACCTTTAATACGGAGCCCATTTGCGCATTTTACCGCATTCTAAAAATAAACGCACTTTGAAATCTTCCCTTGATGCGCAATCGATAACTCAGCCCCAGACTGCACTCGATCAAGAGCCTCCTGCACAATTTTTAAAGCAAGATCCTCAGAGTTACACTCACTCGACAAGTGAGCTAAGTGAACATGTTTAAGTCCTTTATGCGCAATGACTTCGAGTAATTTTGCGCAGTCCTGATTCGACAAATGCCCTTGGCGACCCAAGACGCGCTCTCTATATGTTTGGGGGCGATTGCATGCGTGCACCATGGAAGGATGGTGATTTGCCTCTACATACAAATAGTCGCAAAGGGAAAGCTCTTTTTGCACAAGCGATGTTACGTATCCAAGATCCGCACAAAATCCAAGCTTCAAAAACTGTGAATTTTCTAAATAGACTTTCATCGTAAAGGCGACGGGCTCTAGCGTGTCGTGGGGCACTCCAAAAGGACGAATCTCCAAATCCCCAAAGACAAAGGTCTCCCCGCTTGTAAAAATCTTGAAGCGAGGACGCTTTGGCAATGCGTCGCTAATGCCTCTTGCTGTCTCTGCGTTTGCTAACACGGGAATCTTTAGACGGTCACAAAGAACGGAGAGTCCGCGAATGTGATCACCATGTTCGTGCGTGACTAAAACAGCCTGAATGGTGTTCATATCAACATTAATTTCGGAGAGCTTTTTCGTAAGCAATGCAAACGAAATCCCCGCATCGATTAGAATGCGCGTTGATTTTGTTCCAACGAAAATCGCATTCCCTTTTGATCCTGAAGCAAGCGGACAAAATCCAAACATATCATCCAGGGTAATCAAAGCACTGATAACAGTTCAATGGTGAAAAAGTTGTACTCCAAGAGCCACTGCACTCAAGCCCAAAATCAAGCAAACCCCCGTCCAATGCAGATTGAAAGAAAAGGCGGACTTTACTTTTTTATGCCGGATCCAGAGCCCCATCCACACGGGAATAATCAGAAGCAAAATGACACTAAAAACACCTGCATAGTTTAATGCCATGAGGAACCCTTTCGGAAAGGCCCAAGCAAAGAGAAAAGGAGGCGCAAACGTGATAAGAATCGCTATCTCTTTTTCGAAGAAGCGCTCCTTATTTAAATGGAATCCATCTCGAACAAAGTGAAAAAGTGACATCGACATCCCTAAAAAGGAAGTCGTAACCGCAATATCTGTAAAACAGTTAATAATCACTTTCAAAATAGGGAGCTTTACCTTGCTTTCTAACAGGGAAACCATTGTCGCTAGGTCATCCTGAGTCGTTAATTCTGGAACAACCCCAAAAATAATCGCGACCCACAAGAGATAGATGACAAGAGGAATCGTTCCTCCAATCCAAATCGCCCGTTTTAGCTTATTAATGTTTGAATGGAGGTAATCACGAAGAGATGGGATCACCATCTGGAAAGAATATGCGCTAATGATCACCGGCACGGCAATGAGCAAGCTACTCGGCTGTGATGGAACAGGTGTCAAAGCAGATAAGCTGATATGAGGCATAAGAAGAATAACCATTAAGAGAAAAGCCATTATCTTTATCGTCAAAAGAACGCGATTGACATAATCAACAGAACGCGTTCCAAAATAGACACATCCACCAAGAGCGCAGGTAAAAATGAGAACATTAACTACCGAAGAAGTTTCAATCTGAAAATAGTGCGACAGGGCGTGTCCTAAAAGAGACGATCCCCCCGTCATGTAAGCTGCAATAAACGAATAAAGAACAAGCAAGTACGAGAGAAAGGTAAGCCCTGTTCCAGACCTCCCAATGCTTTTCTTTGCCATCGTCCCTAAATTGGACTTCTCTTTATAGGCCATATTGACATGGAGAAGTAAAAATGCAGCAATCATCATCACTCCCCAACAAACAATTAAAAGGAGAGAAGAAAGGACAAACCCGAGACCTCCTGCAATGAGGGGAATTCCAAGCATCCCCGCCCCAACTGCAGTTCCCGCAGTAATGAGCGATGCTCCCGTTATACTTCCTTTAAAGTGCATCTAATAACCCTGTTAACGACGATAAAATAACTGCGATCCAATTGTAAGGACACTAAGACCCAATATTAACAATAAACCCGTCCAATGCAACTTAAAAGGATACGCAGATTTGGTTTTTTTTCTCTTCATCTGGACGTTCATCCAAACGGGGACAATCATAAGCAATATGACGATGAAGATCCCTCCATAGCTCAGTGCCTCGAGAAATCCTTCGGGATATACCAAGGCAAAACAAAAAGGAGGGACAAAAGTGATCAAGATAGCGAGCCCCTTTTCTCTGAATCGCTTCCGATTTAAACGAAATCCATCGCGAATAAAATGGAAAAGAGCCATCGACACTCCTAAAAAGGAAGTCGTAACCGCGATATCTGTAAAAAAGTTGATGAGCGCCCCTATGTAGGGAACTTTGACTCGGGTTTCTAACGTGGAAACCATGGTTGCTAAATCATCACGAGATGTCAGCTCTGGAAGGAGTCCAAAGATGACTGCGACCCATAAAAGATAGATGACAAGAGGGATTGTTCCCCCAATCCAAATCGCGCGTTTAATTTTATTTACGTTTGAATGCAAATAGTCGCGAAGATTTGGAATCACGATTTGATATCCAAAAGAGGTAATGAGAATTGGCAGAGCAATCAGCCAGCTATTTGGATTTGACGGAATTGGCGTCAACGAGTCCAAGCGAATATGGGGAAGAAGGAGAGCCACCATCAGGAAAAAGGCGCCCAACTTTAAACTCAAAAGCACGCGATTTATATAGTCAACAGAGCGCGTTCCAAAGTAGACAAACGTCCCTAAAACCACTGTAAAGACGGAGGCATTAAGCAGTGAGGAAGTGTCAATATGAAAAGCGTAGGACATTGTATGTCCTAAAAGAGAGGCTCCCCCCATCATATAAGCCGCAATCAGGGAGTAGAGAAGAAGTAAATAGGAGATCCATGTGATCGCACTGCCAGAGGTCCCTATTGTAAGCTTTGCCATCGTGCTTAAGTTAGAATGCTCAGCGTGTGCCATGTTCACATGAAGAAGCAAGAGCGCCGCAATGATTGTGACTCCCCAACAAACAATCAGCAGTAGCGAAGAAAGGACAAATCCCAACTCTCCTGTGATCAAGGGAATCGCAAGCATCCCGGCTCCAATTGAAGTTCCCGCAACAATTAGCGAGGCTCCCGTTATACTTCCCTTAAATTTCATTTTCTATCCTCTCCAATGAGAAAAAATCTGCGCGCCTATTGTCAGCGCACCTAATCCCAATATCAGTAACCGTCCCGTCCAGTGCAAATTAAACGCGTAGGCAGACTTGATTTTTTTTCTTTTGATTTGAAAGCCCATCCAAACAGGGACGATCATAAGCAGTATCGCAATGAAAAGCCCCGCATAGTCTAGTGCCATGATGAATCCTTTTGGATAGATCCACGCAAAGCAAAAGGGAGGAAGGAAAGTCATAAGGATTGCGAGTTCCTTTTCTCCAAAACGATTTTGATTGAGATGACACCCATCCCGAATGAAGTGAAAAAGAGACATTGACACCCCCAAAAAAGAAGTCGTCACTGCAATGTCTGCGAAAAAATTGACAACGCCGCCTAGATAGGAAATGCTGACTTGATCCTGCAGAAGGGAAACCACCTTTGATAAGTTATCATGAGGCGTAAGGCCTGGTAAAAGTCCAAAAACAATTGCAATCCATAGGAGGTAAACCACAAGGGGAATGGTTCCTCCAATCCAAATCGCGCGTTTAATTTTACGCACATTTGAGCAGAGATAATCGCGAATATTTGGAATCACAATCTGATATCCAAAAGCACTGATAAGAACCGGCAGAGCGATCATCCAGCCACTGGACCTGGAAGGATCTGGCGTCAAAGCATCTAGGCTAATGTGCGGAAGAAGAAGTACGACCATCAGAACAAAGGCAGCTACCTTTAAAGTCATAAGCACGCGGTTGGCATAATCGACAGAGCGCGTTCCAAAATAGACAAACATTCCAAGGACCACTGTAAACAACAGAGTACTTGCTATTTGAGGGATTTCAATTTGAAAGAAGTAAGACAAAGTGCGTCCTAGAAGAGAGGCGCCTCCCGTCATGTAGGCAGCGATTGCGGAATAGAGAAAGAGTAAATACGTGCTCCATGTGATTATATTGCCAAAATGCCCGATGGTTTTTCTTGCCATCGTACTTAAGTTTGAGCGCTCGTTATATGCCATATTCACATGGAGAATCAAAAAGGCAGAGAGAAGCGACACTCCCCAGCAAACAATGAGAAAGAAAGCGGCTAAGACAAAACCCAACTCCCCTGCAATCAAGGGAATCCCAAGCATTCCCGCTCCAATTGCAGTTCCTGCAATAATTAGCGAGGTTCCAAAAACGCTTCCTTTCACTTATTTCTCTCGTTTTCCTCAATAAAGCACCTCCGGAAATATTTTTATATAGCAATTCTTAAATAGCCTCTAACTCATTCGCTTTGGAGGTTGTGCAACAACCCCAGCTCGAACCCTGGACAAAGCAGTTATTCAGTGTCTCCTATAAAAGAGCAATTGATTTAAAAAACACATAACATTATAATTCTTTTTCATTCAAAAATAGAAATGTAGTTGTAAATATGAGCAATAATTTTTTTAATTATTTTTCCAGTAAGCCTTCACACATAACCCAAAATGCATACTTACCTTATTATGAATTAATCGACAAAAATGGAAATCTAGTGGGATGTATTGCCGGGACACATCACCAGATGGTTCCTGGAGTACGATTTGAGCCCTCCCCAAGAATGGAGAAGTGCTGGGGACAAGCAACTCAACTCCTCACTGAATCTAGTAAGAAAGAAGAGATGGAGATATTGCGCTCAAAACTCAAGCTTTCTGAAGAAGATCTTGAAAAGGTTTACCAGACCAGGAAAGAGAAGGAGGAAAAAAAACACAACTCTATTGATTCGGAATGGAAAAGACGTGCAAAAATAAAAAACATCCCAGTCAAAGGGCTGGAGTCTGCGAAAGAAGGGCTGCTAGCATGTCAACTAACTAAGATAGAAAACGCGATCACTGCACAAGACGGTCAGGAAAAAGCGTGCCAGATTTGGACCCATTACTTTGTAAATGAACAGAAAGGAAAACAGGAAGAGTTTTTCCACCACTGTTTTATGAGAAGCGACACAGAAGCCTTAGTATCGACACAAACTGGGACCCGAATTGTAACCAAGGAAGACTTGCTAGAAAATTTCTTCGGTCGCAATGAGAAGATGGCATCTCGCATTTCTCACGAAATCCAAAGAAAGGAACGTCCTTTTATTGCTATCGGACTTGGTCACTGCTTAGGAGAAAAAGGCGTCCCTGAAATCTTAAAGGCAAAGTACGGATTAATTGTTAAGGAAGTAACCTCTGAATCTCCAACAAAAATCCATATTCCTGTGGATAAGATTCGTTTCGCTAACTTTTAGAGGGTGCATCAAATTTGAGACAACTCTCTTAGTGCATTTTCGATATCTTTTTTCTGAGGCAAAACTTCCTCTTCAAGATCCTTGCAGTAAGGCACCGGGCAATCTTTCCCAGCTACTCTTTTTACAGGTGCATCGAGATAGCGGAATGCCTCGTCAACAGCTCTTGCCGCAAGCTCGGCTCCAAATCCACAATTGCGCGCAGCTTCATGCGCAATGAGAAGTTTCCCCGTCTTTTGAATGGATGCGAGCACTGTTTCAAAATCAAGAGGAACGATCGTCCGTAAATCGATTACCTCTACTGAGACGCCTTCTTCTGCAAGAGCAGTTGCAGCTTCAACTCCCATTAGGACGGTCATCCCCCATCCAACAAACGTTACATCTGTCCCTTCTCGAACAATATTTGCTTTTCCAAGGGGCAGAACCTCCTCTTTTCCGGGTTCTGGACGCGCTGAGAAAAGACGCTGTCTGTAGAGCGCTTTATGCTCTAAAAAGATGACCGGATTTGGATCGCGAATGGCGGCCTTTAGCAGTCGCTTTGCATCGGCCGCATTGCTTGGAATCGCAACTTTTAGCCCTGGGCAGTGAGAGAGAAACGCTTCAATACTCTGAGAGTGATACGGCCCCCCTTGAATATAGCCTCCATAAGGCATGCGAATCACAACGGGACAGTTCCACTCTCCATTGGATCTGTAGTAGATACTTGAGAGTTCATTAAAGAGCTGATTCATCCCCGTCCAGGAATAGTCGGCAAACTGTATTTCCGCAACGGGCTTATGAAAGCCATCTTGCGAAAGACCAATTGCAAGACCGATGATTGTGGACTCTGCAAGAGGCGTATTAAAACATCGAGATGCGCCAAAGCGATCAGTGAGCGTGCGCGTAATGCCAAAAACGCCCCCTTTTCCATGCGCAACATCTTGTCCAAACACAACAACGCCTTTATCACGCTCCATCTCTTCAGTAAGCGCGTGATTTAGGGCGTCCATCATCACAACAGATTCACCATCCGCACTTTGAGAAGTCTCGGGAAGATCAAAAGGTTTAAATACGTTCTTTTCCGCATCTTCTCGTTTTGGAAAAGGAAGCGCATCGGCAGCAAGCGCCGCATCTTCTACCTGTTGTTTGGCTTGGGCTTTTTTTTGCTCGATCTCTTGCTCTGTAAGAATCCCCTTTTCGATTACATACTTTTCAAAACGAGGAATCGGATCTTGTGCAATTTCTTCTTCAACTGCTTCTTGCGTTTTGTATTTCTTTGGATCATCACTTCCGCTATGCGCGCCTATGCGAGGTACTTGTGCAACAATAACAGAAGGCCCTTTGCCCTCTCTTGCTTTTGCAACTGCTTTCTGCAGCGCACTCGATGTCTCTTCAAAATCACATCCATCGACCTCTATTACTAAAAGACCTTCATAGCCGCGTGCCATTTTTGCAATCGTTCCACCTGCTGTTTGCTCTTTCTTAGGAACAGAAATCGCCCACCCATTATCCTGAATGACCGTGACAACGGGAAGGTTATGCAGGCAAGAGAAGTTCAACATCTCATGAAAATCCCCTTGAGAGGTCGATCCATCCCCACCAGAGACGTACACCACCTCCTTTTCTCCGCGTAATGCAGCCGATTTTGCAACGCCTGCGGCCTGCAAAAACTGAGACCCCACACAACTCGACTGGCAAGGAATACGAAGATTCTTTTGAGAAAAGTGATCCGGCATCATCCGTCCACCAGAGTGGTTTGGAGCCTCTCTTGCTAAAAAAGCTGCAAAGAGGTCCTCCAGAGTACATCCAAGACCAAGCGCAAAAGCCCGATCTCGATAATAGGGAAGGGCCCAGTCCATACCAGGGACAAGCATAAGGGCAGAAAGGGCTCCAATCATCTCATGGCCAGAGACCGCAAGGAAAAAGGTTCCTCCCTTATTTTGGCGAACCATCTTGCTCATCTTATCATCCGAAAAACGAGTTAAGTACATGACATCCAGCAACTTAACTGCCATGTCTCGATTGGTTTCAGGGGATGTTTTAGCCATTTCCTCTAGAAGAGACTCACGATTTTTTTTAACAAGATGAATGCCCATAAAACTCTGCCATATGAATTTAGCTCAAGCATAGCAAAATATCGAGAATTGGGCCAGGGGTTAATTAATTAACAAGAAACAATTATATAGGGTATAAATATTTCAAATAATTATTATTTCTTCTTTTTAGAAGAGCGGATTCGAGCCACTTTCTTGACGGCAAATCTACGACGCTTTTGAGGCTCAAACTCTTCGGCCTTCTCTTCTTTGCGTGGACGCCCTCTTTTCTTCTTAGGCAACACGTCTGCGATCGCAGAGCTGACTTTCGCTTTCTTATCCTCGGGAATCATCTCCGCCTTCACTCCTTTTACCGGAGCTCTAGGATAGGAAGCCAGAGGTCTTTTCACATCCTCAAGACTCGGCATCCCCCCTCCTCCGCCAAAGCGTTTTGTGAGTTGTTGAAGAGACTCGAGGCGCTCGGAGAGAGCCGCCAATCTTTCATCCACATAGTGGCGAGGACTTCCCTTAAGGGAGGAGAGAAGCTGCTCTTCTGACTCAAATTTCGCAGAAAACGTCACTGAGGATGCAGAAGCAATATCCGGAATATAGAGAAACAGCCTGCAAGCTGACGGCACCTGCGTGTAAATATCTACGGTTACTTGCGATTCCACCTCAGGCTTGGCTACCTGTTTGGGCGGCCGTCCCCTCTTTGGACGCGGATTTAAAGCCTCATTGGAATAGTAGGTTTTTGATTTCGCAACAATTATCTCACGTGCGCCCGCAACATCCTTTGGAACCTTGGAATCAAACAAAGTCCTCTTTACCTTCTCAAGAAGGGCTTTATTCATTTCCAAATCCTCTTCGAAGACAAAATGAATATCAAGCTGACGCAACCATTCGATAATCCGAATACGTGAGCGTTCTTGATAATATCCCTGCCACTTTTCAAGCTCATTTAAATTGTCATAAATAAATTCGAGAAAATTTTCCCGCGACTCTTTTGCGGAGATGATCTCAAGAAGCTTTTCTTTCGTATCGATGTCATAAACCTTTTCGTGAACAAACCCTTCGATAAACTTCTTCACTTCATAAAACGTCATCTTTGGGGCAATCGCAAAGCGTTTCTCATCTTTTTGCAGCTCTCTCTCAAGGGCTTCCAATTCTTCTGTCCCCTTGTCCAGGTCGGCATAGATGAGGAATCCCTCTCGTTTATCGAGATAAAAATCTCTTTCATCATCGGATTTAGCAAAAACGTCCATCAGTCGATGGAAGCGCAAAATAAGGGGGGTTTTCGTACCGGAACGAGAAGCTTTCATGGATATCCTTGTTAGAGGAGGATTATATCAAAACCACCCTCTCAATGGCAAGGAGCAAAATCATCTACCCTTTTGATCCCCTTTGAGATATACTTTTTACAAGTAACCAACAAAGCATCCTATGCTCGATCTCAAAGAACTCCGCAAAAACCCTGAGGGTTTCGAAAAAAAATTAAAGACAAAAAATCCCGAAATCAATCTCTCTGAAATCCTCTCCCTTGATGAAAAACTCCGCACCATGAAGAGCTCTGCAGAGGAGCTTAAATCGCGAAAAAACCACATCTCCAAAGAAATTGGGATCAAGAAGCGCAAAGGAGAAGAGACCTCTTCTTTTTCTCAAGAACTTGAGATTTTGAGCCAAAAAATCGCCACCTTTGACGCTGAGATCCCACCGCTTGAGGAAGCACTTGGATCTTTGCTTGCCTCTCTTCCCAACATCCCTTTTGACGATGTTCCCATCTCCCCGGACCCTAAAGACAACGTATGCATTAAGCAGTTTAAGGAAAAACCAACCTTCTCCTTCCCCTCCAAAAACCATGTGGAGCTCAATGAAAAACTGCAATATTTTGACTTTGCAAGGGCTACCAAAATCGCCGGATCTGGCTGGGCGCTGTACAAAGGCATGGGGGCGCAGCTTGAATGGGCCCTTTTAAACTACATGCTCGATACGCATCGGAAAAATGGCTTCGTGCAAATCATGCCACCACTTCTCACTCTCCCAGAGACGATGTATGGCGCGGCGCAACTCCCCAAGTTTGAAGATCAGCTCTTTAAAATCAAAGACAAGGACTATCATCTTTACCTTATTCCGACAGCAGAAGCAACGCTCGTGGGCCTTCATGCAAACGAAACTCTCGATGAAGAGGATCTTCCTCTCTACTACACAGCGTATACTCCCTGCTTTCGTAGAGAAGCTGGGGCAGCTGGCAGCCAGGAAAGGGGTCTTATTCGCACGCATCAATTCAATAAGGTCGAGCTCTTCGCCCTCTCGACACCTGAGGAGAGTGGAAAAGTGTATGAAACAATGCTTGCATCAGCTGAAGAGGTGCTGCAAGGACTTGATCTTCATTATCGAAGCCTGCTCTTAACAACGGGTGACATGTCCTTTGCTGATGCA
>CBDUSP010000050.1:0-11888 GCA_965370365.1 uncultured bacterium
GCACTATCCTGCAAGCGCGAAGCGCGTATCCTGCCACCGCGTCAGCGGTGATCCTGCAGCGAAGCGGATCCTGTTAAATTTCCTCTGGGGATTCTGCCTCCCAAGTCTGCTTCCCACTCGACCCCTACCCTGTTCATTTTTTAACGCGCTAGCCCTAGAGAAAAACCAAATCTCTGCGCTGGCTTTTCCAAGAGGAACCTAAAAACCCTAAGATGAAAAGATAACAAATAACCCCCCAAGCAGGGATGCCCGTCATCCGAAGCGAAAGATCAATTGCAAGCGGCGGATTCGAGATAATATCTAGAAGAAACTTTGCCATTTCATTTGTCATCCAGTAAAAACACGCTCCAATCGGGGCAAAAAGAACAGAGAAGGCAAGAGCAAGGAGAAAGAAAACCATCATAACCCCAACACATGTTGGAACAAACAGGTTATACACAAAGCTAAGCAAAGGAAACTGATGGAAGTGAAACAGAAGCAAAGGAATCAATACGAGACTTATTGCAAGATTTAGGCTAATTACTTTTCTAAAAAAAGAAGAGAGAATGTAGCCATGCTGATCCAAAAGAGAAAGCGCCTCGATTTCACTCTTACTTCTTTTGGGAAGGAACTTCTGGAGGACCTGTTCTGCAATGGGGAAAAACAGAAGGATTGCAAAACAGCTCAAAAAGCTTAGCTGAAAACCTATGTTGCTTGCAATCAACGGATTAAAAATAAGCTCGATGCCAGCTGCCACGCCTAACAAGTTTAATCCCGAGGTGGGACGAGAAATCCATTTGCTAATTAGGTAAAAAAGGGCAGTTAGATAGCTTCTTTCGACAGATGCGGAAGATCCAATAAAGACATAATACGCGCTCATAATCACAAAAAGGGCTCCAATTTTCCAGACACGGGAAAGAAAGAAGCGAAAAATAAAAGAGAGAAAGGCGATTAGAATTCCGAAGTGAAACCCAGAGATTGCGAGGATATGTTGAAGCCCGACTCTTGCAAACTCATAGCGGAAGAGTCGATCGGCTCCTTCTCCTGTTGCAATAGCACTGATAAATTCAAGTGCTTTCTTCGATGAGAGGTTTTTAGAGAGCGTTTTTTTAAAAGCCGTTTTTGTGTTATAGCGAAGCTCTGCCAAACTCCAAGAAGAGGGGACAGCATCCCATTTCTTTGGTTTAAGCATAAAGTCTGATGATCCTCGTCTCGTTAGTTTTCCCTCAACGACGTAGCTTTTATTCGCTTTGGGTCTTCCTTTTTTTCTAGGAGAGTAGATGGAGCAGGGAAGTTTTTTCCCATCGAGTAAAAACGTTCCTTTGTAGTGCAGCTGCTTGTTAAAGGGAGAGTGATGAAGCTCTACAGAGGAGGGAGAAAAAACCCCCACAACTTCTTTTGTTTCAAAGTCAGAGGGAAGCTGCGAGTAAAACCCGTAGAAAACAGATGCGATAAGAAGGAGTATTTGGGGATGTGCGCGATGCAAAACGAGATATAAAAACCAGAGACAAGCCCACAAATAATGCCCAAAAAAAAGGGGAGCGCTTGTCCCAATTAAAAGAGAAATCGAATAGAAAAGAGCAGGATGCTCTTTCCAAAAAGCTGGATTTGAGAATCGAATTTTAGACAGATTCAAAGATCTTTTATTCAGCATTGAAAAAGCTTCCCTTTTTTAAGATATTTTTATCAATATAGATTACCTCTGTGCCGGACAAAAATCGCTTTTGTGATATACTCTCTCCACAATGAAAAAGATGAGCAAACTAGGTTTAGGCATATTTCTTTGTGGAGCGGTACTGACCTCTCTTCCTTTACATGCTAATGAAGATGCAGCTTCCTCCGAAACTTCTGTAAACCCTCTTATATTTTCTCCAATGGATCCAAACATTCCACTGAACTTTAATAAAATGGCTGGGGTGGCAAAAAACTCCCCAAGCTTGCTTAGCAAAGAATTCTCTATCGACAAAGAAGGAAACGTCCATTTATGAAAAGAAATTTGAAACTATTTTTGCTCTTCATATTGACTGGAGGGACCTCCCTGTCCGCTACTATTTCAACTCCTTACGGTGACAAACTCGAAGCGGTGATCTTTGATTGTGATGGAGTGTTAGTAGATACAGAGTATTTAAAATTTCTCGCATGGCAAGAAGCTCTGGCAACTGAAGACATTTCCTTTACTATTGAAGAGTATATGCCTGTTGTGGGGCATAGCTCAAAAAGCATTCTCCTTCTTCTGAAAAAGGCAAAAAACATAGATATCCCAGAAGAAGTCATTGAATTGAAAAATGCAAACTATCGGAACCTGCAAAAGCAGGGAGTTCCCCCCATCGGCGAAGTGATTTCATTCGCCAAGCGTTTTACCGAAGAAAAACACGAGTTAGGAATTAAGGTTGGATTAGCCTCTTCAGCTCCTACTGAAGAAATTCTCCAAAACTTGAAGCAGATCGGTCTAGAAAACTGTTTTGATCTAATCATTTCAGGTCATGATGATTTAGATAGCTATATAGATGCGGAAGAGAAAAATAAACCCAAACCATACATCTATCTTGAAGCAGCAAAGCGACTCGGCGTATCCCCATCTAAGTGTCTGGTGTTTGAAGATACGACAGCCGGGATCGAAGCTGCAGCCGCAGCTGGTATGATTGCAATCGCTGTCCCCAACCAATTTACAGCAAACCAAGATTTTTCAAAGGCAGTTCGCGTGATCTCTTCGTATGAAGAATTGTCCTCATTTTGATTAAATTTCTGGAATTATTTATGCCTTATACAATCGTTCTCACGCCACCTACCGCGCAATAAAAAAGAATACTAAAAAAGTTTGAAATCAGTGATACTGGCTCCTTTTTAGAAGGAGGAGAAGAATGAAAAAGTTCCTTATTTTGTGTTTATTTTGTTTCCAATGGGTCTATGGAGATCAAGCATTTGAAGAATACTTTTCATACATCGAGCAGCTTTCTCAACCCATCGGGGATTGTCAGAAGGGGGAGATTGAAATTGTCACTGATCCTTTAGAAATTTCTAAAATCCAAAAAATCCAAGAAAATCGCTTAATAAAGAAAGGATTTCCATTGGCCCAAGCTACGGAATTTAGTCGCGTAGGGATCGTGAGTGAAGATCAGTACTTGATTTGGCTTCGCGATGCCGTTTATTTTCCTGGGAGGATTCCTGGAACATATGATCGACTGCTTTGGAAAAGTGAGTTAAAAAACAAAGCTCCTGGTGTTGCTGTTTTACCCATTTTACCTTCCAATGAAGTCATGTTGATTTTGACCTACCGACATGCTACCCGTTCTTGGGAACTCGAGCTTCCCAGAGGAGGAAGGAATTCGCAAGAAAACTTGGAAGAAGCGGCTCTCCGGGAGTTAAAGGAAGAAACCGGCCTTGTAGCATCTTCTGTGGCTTTTTTAGGTACTGTTGCGGCTGATTCCGGAATCCTTTCCTCTTCGATCCCAGTTTTTATGGCAAAAATCTCTGCCCACGAAGCATCTTGCATTGAAGACTCAGAAGCGATTGCTGGAGTTGTTTCCTTTACAAAAGAGAAGCTAAGAGAGGCGTTGATTCAGGGATCCTTGGAGATGCTTGTACATGGAGAGAAAAAAAGGGTTTTTGTTCGCGATCCGTTTTTGACCTTTGCCTTGCTTCAGTATAATTTACAATTTGAGGGAGAGAAATAACTCTCAAAAAATGGGGAGAGCTTGTCCCGATTAGGAGGGAGAGTGAATAGAAAAGCGCGGGGTGTTCTTTCCAGAACAAGGGGTTGAAAAGAAGAGGTTTGATTGAGGGGAAGCCTCGCCTATGCCCTCTTATCCCCAGTTGCAAATTTAGCCTTCTCCGTAGCCTCAGTTGGAAAAGCTTCTCTCTTTTAAGAGATTTTTATCAATATTTTTGTATCCAAATCAACGCCAAGTTTTGAGTTGATTTAGACATAGTAGGATGGAACCGTATGCTGTTTTTCCCATCCCAGATGCTCTAGAACCTGGTCTACATGTTCCTTTGTAACCTCTGCGATTTCTGTGCGATTGTTAGAGCGTGGCCATGTTATCGAACCTGCTGTATCTAAGACAGTAAGTACTGCAGCAAGTGTGCTGTAAGGAGGGTTTTTATTTTCCGTTGCTGTGATTGCATAGTTGAAAAGGATTTCTGAGTATTGACATTGATGATGACTCGCGTATTGTTTACATCGTATTTCGATGAGTGTTTTGAGATCCTCTTTCTCTAATTTGTCCACATGAATTACTGTAAAACGACGAAGTGTGGCTTGGTCGTCTATTTGCTTATATTCTTCTGAGGTCACACAGGCAATAATACGAAGTTTTTCCCCTGCTAATAAACCTTTAAACTTTTCGTCTACAACACTGTGACATGCCTGACCAAATTCATCGAAAATAACTACCTGGTTTTCTTCGTTCTTCTCAATTGCCCGTGCCGTACTAGAATAAACTTCGCTTGATTTGAGGTCTTTAATTGTTAAATTGCGCAGGCTGGGGTGGAGGTTTGTTTCATTGTTAAGGCGGTAAACCAAACAGCGGACAAGGGAGCTTTTTCCAGATCCGGGAGGACCTACAAGGAGCACAGATCCTGCATCTTTTCTACCAAGCACAGCAAGCATTTGTTTTATTAAGTCTTCTCTGAAGAAAAGACCATTTTTCTCTTTTTGATTGATCTGCACAGCAGTCTGCCCATGCCTTCTATACTCGTCGTAAAAAGGATCGTCTTTCTCGAGTTTGATAGGTAATCCACACAACTTACGGAAGGATATGTCTATTTTGCTTAGGATGCGCAAAAGCGGGTTGAAGGTATAAGTATTCAGTATTTCAAGACCTGCTTTGGTCAAATTCTCAGCAGGTTCTAATGCCAGACTTCCAATCTTTTGTACGAGTGCAGCTGCAACGTGATGTCCAACTTGGCTCACAACTTGCTTGCGGAGTTCCATGTGAGAGATGCTCTGGTGTACAGCGTTCCTGATATTTTCCGCGTCGGAGCCTTTCCATGCTCTTACTACAAGAGGTCTCGCGTGAGCAGCTAAGAAGTATCCTGTAACTACTACACCAGCTCCTATTACCAAGGGAAGGAGATCGCTTGAAAATCGGGATGCTAGGCTTGGTTTTTTTTGAGCATCTTGTTTGGAGTGGGGTGCTTTTTCGCTGGGAAAAGCGGCGATATTTGCAGTCATTAACTTTCCGTTTGTTATGTAAATAGTTTCGTGTTAATGGTAACATAATTTACTATATATAGTCTATTTTTGTAACAAAGAGATTAGCTGGTTTGCAAGATGTTTAAATTGAGTTGGTTGTGGTATATTTTTATTGCCTGGGGGCTGTTAGTGGGTGATTATAATTGTGATTAATTTATGCATTAATAATGGGGTTAAAAAACACCCCGTTTTCCGCACTACGGGGTGACTCGCTTTAACCCATTGATAATAAGTTTGTTATGTATTTATAAGACCCTTTCCAGAAAGAGGGGTTTGAGAGTCTGAGAGCGTATGCTCTCGAGGGGGTAGAGTTCTAGATTGCATCGAAGAAGCTTCCTTCTTTCAAGATGTTTTTATCAATGTTTTATCCGGTACAGAGGTGTTCCTAAATGAGGGGAATGTCTTCTTTTTGAATTAATTTGAATATAATGCATTATTTGGTTTATAGTAGTATTGTAAATAATACTTAATAAAGAAATAATTATGTCGGTATTGCAACCAGGTTCTCCTGCTTATCATCAAGCCTATCGAAGAAACAGAGATGAGGAGCAGAGAAATTTTAATAACAATGCATTAATAGCTCCGCCTCAACTGTGTGTAGAAAAAATCACAGAGCCACAAGAAACAGTCGCCAAAATTGTTAGTATCTGGCAGAGGGTTGCAGGGAACAAAGGGAAACAAGCAACAATACTGTCTGAGAAATCGCAGTTTATTGATTGCTTGACAGTCTCTTCGCTGATTTTAGGGACGCTTCAGCCTCTCTCTGCTTATATTTGTAAAGATGAGAATGCAAACTCCCAAGGGATGATGATGCTTCAGCTGAAGACTGATCATGTATATATTCAATATCTTGTCACAAATCCAATAAACATTCGCTCGTCTGTTAATAACGGGGAGACAAAAAAAGTAAGAGGAGTTGGAACGTGTCTCCTGAATAAGGCAGAGGAGATTGCTGTTCAAGAAGGGAAAGGCTCCATTCAGCTCCATTCTTTTGCCTCTGCGGTCCCTTTTTATAGAAAAGGAGGGTTCTCCTGTGTTGATGGGGATGTTGGAGCGAGTGATGATGAGGTACCTATGAAAAAAAGGGTTCAGAAAACTTCGGAGACAGCGTCTGTTTCTTGAGGAAGGTGAACGTTCTATTCTGGTTGGTTGATTTTTGTCTTGCCGACCAATTCCTCGTCTAAAGAGCGGTTTACTAAACGGGCCCCTCTTTTCGGAGAGAAATAGGACATGAGCCAGTTGGTAAGAACAAGGATGCGACTGCGGAAGCCAATCAAAAAGAAAATATGGACAAAACACCAGGCAAGCCAAGCGATAAACCCGCTAAACTGGACATTTCCAAACATGCCCACTGCTTTTGTTTTTCCAATCGTTGCCATGGTTCCCTTATCAACATAGCGAAATGGAAGGCGCTGATCCGGCTCAATTCTTCTGCGGATTAAATTAGCGACATATTTTCCTTGCTGCGCTGCAACAGGCGCGAGTCCTGGAAGAGGATTGCCCTTTTTGTCATTTGCAGATGCAGCATCTCCAAGCACGAAGAGCTCAGGATGATCTGGGATCGATAGGTCCGGACCCACGATGACCCTTCCTTGCTTATCAAGAGGACACCCGAGCGTCTTTAAAACAGGAGATGCCTGGTTTCCAGCTGCCCAGAAAATATTCTTTGCAGGGATAATTTTCCCATCGACCTCTGCCCCTTCCTCTGTGATTAAAGTTACCCGCTTGTGGGGCATCACGCGAATTTTGAATTGTTCTAAATATTTTTGCGCCTTTGCTGCCAGTTTTTCTGGGTATGCAGGGAGAATGTGCGGAGATCCTTCGACAAGATAGATTTGCGTTTTTGCAGGATCAATGCGACGAAAGTTTTTTAGCATGGTCTCATGCGCGATTTCAGCAATGGCTCCTGCCATTTCTACACCCGTTGGGCCCCCTCCAACAATCACGAAGTTAAGATACTTTTCAGCCTCCGAGATGCTATCGCACCTTTCGGCAATCTCAAAGGACATCAAGATTTTCTCCCGAATCTTCAGGGCGTCTGTTAATGTTTTGAGTCCCGTCGCATACTTCTCCCACTCGTCATGCCCAAAATAGGAGTGGCGTGCACCAAGAGCGACGATAAGATACTCATAAGTCGTCTGCTCCCCGTTGCGCAGTGTGATGATTTTTTTCTCTTTGTCGATGTTTGTCACTTCTCCCATGAGAACGGTGACGTTGTCGTAAGAACTGACAATTTCTCGAATGGGCACGGCAATATCAGCAGGAGAAAGCGCCGCAGACGCTACTTGGTACAAAAGAGGCTGAAAGAGATGGTGGTTTGTTTTGTCAATCAGCCACACATCAGTTTGGGAATTTCCCAGTGTTTTAGCTGCATTAATTCCAGCAAATCCTCCCCCGAGGATAACAACTTTGCTCGCGCCCATTCAAACCTCTAACTCAAGAATCCTTTTCGACATATATCAAAAAAAAATATCAAAGCCAATCTTTTTGAATTATGAACCGATCTTATGATATCGTCTTTCATATGAACCCACTTTCCAAGCAGTACTATGAACGTGGGGGTAAATCCCCCTTCCAAGAAGTCATTTTTTTAAGCGATGAGAAGGATTTGGACTGGAACACTCTCTCTGAAAAGGTTCCTGAACTCCCGCGCAGCTGGTTTGAGCTTGCAAGAGTGGATTCAAAAGATCGAATCGAGTTTATTTCTAATCTATGGATGGACTCTCTTTCATTTCAGCCCCTTGCATCACGCGCGATATCTTCTTTTTTTTCAAGCCTTGATGATATTGCTATTTTGGTTGTGAAAAGCGATTTTCTCTACTCTGCGGAAATGGTCTATAGCCTGTCCGATAATCGCTCATTTTTTCGAGGACTTCCTCCTGCAACAGAACAGGATGTTCGCATGTTTAAGGCGGAAATTAAAGGAAATTTACCCGCGGATTATTTCTCCTTTTTCCGCTTACATAATGGATTTGGAAAGCTATCAGAGATGGGACTCCTCCCAATGGAAGAAGTTCCTAAAGCAATGCAAGCAGTCCGGGAAATTCTTGAGCATCAAAGCAATAGCGAAGAGCGCTTGATCAACCCCGAGTCATTGACTCCCTTTTTTGAGAATATGGGCTCATTCCAGTGCTTTTTTTCAGATTGGTATCCAAATAGTGAAATGGGTAATGTATTTTTATCCGGGATCAATTATACAGTATCCGATACGACAAACCGTGGGGCTTGGGAAGAGGAATGTGCTTTTGCAAGTTTCATTGAGTGGTTGTCTAAATACATAGAGGGTATGAACATCTCGCGTTAAATGTATTCAGTAGAAAATCTTTATCAGCAGCAGGGAAAGAGTTTAGGCCTCCGCTTGATTGCGGGGGACAGCGGACTTGCACGCTTAATCAAAAGAGATGAAGCGCAGCGCCCTGGCTTGAGCTTGACGGGCCTTTTGAAGGGATTCGTTTTTTCTCGGATCATGATTATTGGCAGACAAGAGTCGGGGTTTTTACGTGCACTTAGTTCCAAAGAACGCCATGAAAGACTGAAATCCATTCTCAGTTCAGTCACTCCCGCTGTCATTCTTTCCCGTGGCGCACGCGCTTCTCGAGAGCTCACTGGAATTTGTGAAAAACAAAAAATACCCCTTTTTCAGTCAGATGTAAAAGCAACGAATTTGCTGAGTAAAGTGACCTTTCTCCTTGCCGAAGAGCTTTGTCCAAACGTGACTTTGCATGGAACTTTGGTGGAAGTTTTTGGGGTGGGTCTGCTCGTTCAAGGAGAGTCCTCCGTTGGTAAAAGCGAAGCGGCTCTTGGGCTTGTAGAAAGGGGTCATCGCCTGATTTCGGATGATGTAGTCCGCGTAAAGAAAAAAGAAGGCTCCTCTCTCCTGGGATATGGGCCTGAATTAACGCGGCATTTAATGGAAATTCGCGGGATTGGCATCATCAACGTAGCACACCTTTATGGAGCGGTGTGTGTGCGCAAAGACAAACGAATCGATATCATTGTCAAATTAGAGCCTTGGGATGAAGAACACTTTTATGATCGGGTAGGTCTTGAGGAAAAGTTTGTCGATGTAATTGGAATTAATGTTCCGCATCACGTTCTTCCCGTGAAACCCGGGAGGGATGTCGTGTTACTTCTTGAGACCATCGCCTTAAATCATCGTTTAAAAAGCACGGGTTACAACTCCGCAAAAGAATTTAGTTCTAAGCTCCTTGAGACAATTGCCAGAAAACAAAAAAGAGAGCTTGTATGAAACTTAAAAAGAAGGTTAGAGTAAAAAATCCCCTGGGGCTTCATACGAGGCCAGCGGCGGCAATTGTGAAGTTATTACAACCTCGTAAATCGTCTGTTTTTTTTATTTATAAAAATGAACGGGTGAATGCGAGAAGCATTATGAGTGTACTGATGCTTGCAGCACAAAAAAACACACAAATTGAGATTGAAGTTGAAGGGGCTGACGCGGAACAGACGATGGACCTGCTCATTTTAGCTTTTGAGGAAGAGTTCGGGGAAAAAAATGACAGAAAGTGAAGAGATCATCATCCGAGGCTCTCCGATCAGCAAGGGAATCGGGATAGGCCTCCCTGTCTTTTTTTCAGGAATTGACGAGGGAGTCTCGTTTGAGAGGATTGCAGCTCAAGAGGTCGATGAGGAGATTGCGCGGTATCGCAAAGCTCTTGATTTGAGTCGAAAAGATTTAGAGAGTCTTCGACAAAAGTCGCTTAACAATGGGCCCTCCGAGGTAAGCGCCATTTTGGGGACACACCTCGAAATCATGAAAGACCCCCTAATCACAGAAGAAGTAGAGACAAAGATTCGCGATACCAAACAGAGCATGGAAAGTATTTTCCATCACCTAATCGAGGACTACAAGCATCACTTTAGCTCTGTAAAGGACAGTTATTTCCAAGAAAGAGTACGCGACATTGTCGATATCTCACGAAGAATTCTCGGGCATCTCAAACCGATTGGGAGCTTAAAAATTTCCGACATCCCTCACAACTCGGTTGTTTTGGCTCATGAACTTGTCCCTTCAGAAACAATTGAGGCCAATACATCTCTGGTCAGTGCCTTTGTCACAGAAACAGGAGGGCTGACTTCTCATGCTGCAATCATCGCAAGAGCAAAAGGGATCCCGTATGTTGCCAACGTAGATCTACAACGCTTTAAAGGGATCACGGTTCACACGCTGATCGTAGACGGCGCTATGGGGCTTGTGATTTTAAATCCAAAAAAAGAAACGCTTAAAAAATACCAAGAGCTCAAAAAAAATTATCAGAAAAGCTATGAGCAGCTAAAAAACACAAATCACCTTAAGCCGGAGACGATCGATGGTTGTGAAGTTCGCATTTTTGCGAACTTGGAAAACCCAAAAGAAATCGATTTGATTATAAAGCACGGTGCTGCGGGGGTTGGTCTTTTTAGATCAGAGTACTTGTGTCTTGCGAAAAAAAGCTTTCCCTCTGAGGATGAGCAGTTTGAGACATATAAGAAGATGGTCAAGGCCCTTAAAGGGCGACCTCTTGTTATCCGGGTGTATGATTTAGGGGGCGATAAGAAAATGGATATCGCATCCGATCATCCTGATTCTACATACTTTTCAAAGATTGGCCATGAAGTAAATCCCGCGCTTGGCTGTAGAGCAATTCGCTTTTTACTTAGATACCCTGAGATTTTAGAAACGCAACTTCGGGCGATCCTTCGCGCAAGTCAGTTCGGGGAGATTCATATTCTCGTTCCGATGGTTTCCGATGTATCGGAGCTTCGCATTGTTCGAGTGAAGATTCTCTCTTTACAAGAGACCTTAAACAAGCAAGGACATAAGTGCGCAAAGGAGATTCCTCTTGGCTGCATGATTGAGGTTCCGTCTTCTGCTTTGATGTGTGATGCGATTGCGAAAGAGGCGGATTTTTTATCGATTGGGACCAATGATCTTGTCCAGTATGTTTTGGCAGCAGACAGAACCAATCCAAATACAGCGGATCTTTATTATTCGACGCATCCAAGTGCTCTGCGTTTAATTCGGATGGTTGTCTCAAATGCAAATGAGGCGCGAAAACCTGTTATTTTGTGTGGAGAAGTTGCAACAGATCCCCTTTTGATTCCGGTGCTTCTTGGTTTTGGCATCTTTGAATTCTCTGTGGCAGCGCGCCACATTCCCATCGTAAAGAGTACAATCCGTAAGTGGCGTCTTGTCGAGGCTTGTCGATTAGCTGAAGGGGCGCTAGTGCCTACATCTGCGCAAGAGCTAAAAGAGTATTTGCTCAGCGAAGCAGTACGTTAAGGAGATACTGAACAACTGCTTTGCCAGGGATTCGCGCCAAAAACGCCGAAAAAGTTAATTCGGAAACCGTAATTAACTCGAGTGAGTTAATGGAGGTTGAGAATTATCTTTTTCGGTGAATTTTGACCGAAGGGCTGGCGAATGAGTTGTTCAGTGTCTCCTTAAGGAGATACTGATTAATTGCTTTGCCTAGATTTTCAATGATCCTTCAAGTTCGACCGCCGCAAAGCGCATCAGCGTGTCATAGTGACTGGGGTGTTTGTCAGATCCTTTTTCCTCGAGTGGTGTTTGAGGAAGCGTCTTCTTAGGAGCTACTTGCTCTTTTGGGGTTTCTTTTAAGATTTTTTCTTCGGGTGGTGTTTGAGGAAGCGTCTTCTTAGGAGCTACTTGCTCTGTTGGGGTTTCTTTTAAGATTTTTTCTTCGGGTGGTGTTTG
>CBDUSP010000051.1:0-11490 GCA_965370365.1 uncultured bacterium
AGAACTTTTTTACCTTCAATTTCAACAACGTAGAGCATGGTCTTTGGACTAAGCATTCTCTTTTCAACAACTGCAATGGAACTCGTTCCAGATCCTTTTTCAAGACGCACTCGAATGAGCTTGCGCACGATCCAATACGATGCAAAAAGAAGGAAAACCAAAGCCCCAAATGTCAGCAACATTTTTACAAATGCAGCGCCCACCTCCCCAGAATTCGTAGTTACAGGGGAAGGGATCTCATCTAAGGTCTGCTCCACTCCATCGGCAAGAAGGGATAAACACATTTTTAGTTTCATGGGAAACATCGTAACATGTTTTCTATTATCTGGGCAGTTGATACACTATACGCCCATGAAAGGATGGATTGCACTAGATATCGACGGGACGATCACAAACGATAAGTACAATATTCCGACGCAGGTGATCAAATTTTTACGCGATACGCATGGCCAAGGCTGGAAGATTGCGTTTGCAACGGGAAGAGCCTTTTCTTTTGCAAAACTTGCTTTAAAAAAGATCGATTTTCCCTTCGTGATTTTCCCCCAAAATGGATCCATTGCTCTAGAGATGCCATCTGAAGAGATTTTATTTAGAAGATATATGAACGGGTCTGTTGTTGAAGATTTGGAAACGGTTTATTCGGGGGAGAAAAGCGATTTTCTCATCTATTCGGGCTATGAAAAGGGGGACTTTTGTTACTTTCGCCCCAAGAGATTTTCTGAAGAGGATCTTTTGTATTTAAATGATGTTCAAAAAAGAGAGCAAAAATCATGGGAGGCAGTCGATGAATTTCCTCAAAAGATGGAGATCCCTCTGATTAAATGCTTTGGACGTCTTGATTTTATGAGAAAAATTGGACGCAAACTTCTTCGAAAAGGAAATTTTCAGCTTGCTCTCATTCGCGATCCGTTTCACTCTTCCAATCATATTCTCCTCGTTACAGAAGCGCGAGCATCTAAGGGAGAAGCCCTCAATGAGATGATTTCTCGTCAGGGAAGAGGAGAGTTGGTCATTGCTGCTGGAGATGATGAAAATGACATAAGCTTACTTAGCATCGCAGATGTCAAAATTGCAATGCCGCAGGCGCCCGAAAGTGTAAGGGCAATGGCAGATTTTATTGCGCCTCCAGTGGATGAACTTGGAATTATCCAAGCCCTAAAAATAGCGATAAAAAAATGCGGTTAATCGACTTGTCTGTAAATGCAGGAAGAAAAAGACAGAGCCTACGCACGGGTTTTGTTCACCATCTTGATACGATTCCTCTTTTTGAAAACTTTTGTTTTGTGCTCGCTCTTTTTCGTCAAAAAACAGGGGAGTCTGTCACGCAAGGAAAAGAGCTCATTAAGCGCCTTCTCGGCTTTCAGACAGAGAGTGGGAATTTTCCATGCTTTTTCCATGAATTTCCAAAATGCAAAGATCCTCATCTTGGACTGAAGATAGCGCCTATCTTGTGTCACATTTTAGAGGATTTTGATGCAGTTCTTGATGGAAGCTACAAAGAGATGCTTGCATGTGCAATCAAAAAGATGATAAAGCCTCCAGAAAACCCGCGCTTTGAACATCGCTACAAGGCTCTTTGTGGGAAGCGGCCAAATCTAAAGGAACTTAAAATAGCTCGAGATTGGTTTGAGTGGATTGTGTCCGATCAGCTCTTTGAAAAAGGGGCAGCGTATCCCATTCCTTTTAATCAAACCTTACAAGCATTTACTGGCTATCATCTGGCGCAGGAAAAAGGGGAACCCGAAACAGTTCCTGTGGAGTATGTACTTGGGAAGGCCAAGCGACTTCAACAAGATCACATAAACCAGCTTTATGCGGCTTGTCTTTATCCCTTCTCTTCGTCGATCGAAGAAGATACGCCGTTTACATGGACAGAGGATTCCCGTCTTCTTTGGAAGGGATCGTCTTTGCACAGTCTAATTGCCCCAAAAGCGATCAAGAGTAAAGATGGCTTTGTTTTTGATCTTCAGGGGAATGTGGAAGTCGGAAGAGATGATCTTTTTGAAGCGTGTATTTACGCGGATATTTCAAAAGAAACCTCTCTTTTCATCAATGGACAAAAAGGAACTGTATTTCACTTGGGAGATACAGTGACAATTTCGACGCCAGCTTTAAACATCGATTTACGGTTTGAACTTGAGGGAAGGGGAGAGTTCTGTGGCCATATTTCAAGGGGCAATCGTTCTGGGCAAATCGCTCTGCATGGAGAAAACCAGCACGAAGCCTACGATTGGCAAATAGGCCTTCGCACGCTAAAGCGGGAAGGCCCTTGCAGAGTCTTCTGTTTTATAAAACTGGTTCTTGAAACTTTTTCGATATAAACGCTCTTTTAAGGAGACACTGAATAGCTGGTAAATGAGTTGTTCAGTGTCTCCTTAAGTCTACTTATTACTACAGGAAATGAAGACAATCTTTTCTTTTGTATTAAGAATTACATAGCGAGTAGGGTCGTTTTTGTTTTCAGACTCCTCGTATCTAACGACGGGAAAATTGCGGTGTAAGAACCATGGGCCGTTGACGGCAGAGTTAACCTGTGCATAGGTTCCTGCCGAGATTGTCTTTCCGCCTGCGAAGGTATCCGAAGGAATCTGGAGTATACTTACGTACCTTTTATCAAAGCGCTTCTGATCAGTTTCTAGTTCCTGTTGTCCTTGTACAGTCGGTGGTGAAAGTGGGCGGTTTGACATTACGGTCATAAAATATCCTTTTGTTGATGATTATTGTTTTGTAATTGCTGCGCTATCGACCGCAAGTCCCATTGCATGCATGCCGTTATCTACATAAAGCACTTCCCCTGTGATTGCAGAAGCAAGGGATGAGAGTAAGAAGGCAGCAGCTCCACCGATTTCTTCCGCTTCGAGATCTTTATTTGCAAGAGGGGCATTGGCTTTGGAATACGCGATCATATCATCGATCATGCCGATGGCTCTTGCGGCTCGTGATCGTAGAGCGCCGGCTGATATTGCATTTACGCGGAGATTCCACTTACGGCCTGCTTCCCAAGCAAGTGTTCGCGTATCGCTCTCAAGCGCTGCTTTTGCAGAGCTCATGCCGCCGCCATATCCGGGTATTGCTCTTTCTGACGCAATGTAGGTGAGAGAAAGACAAGAGCCACCTGGATTCATCACAGGACCAAAGTGGGCAATTAAGCTGATGAGTGAGTAAGACGAGGAGCTCATCGCTGCTAGATAGCCTTTGCGTGAGGTGTCGAGAAGGTTTTTTGTGACTTCGGGTGCGTTTGCAAGGCTATGGACGAGGATATCGATCTTGCCAAAGTCTTTTTCAACAGCAGTAGCTAGATCAGAAAGAGTATAGTTTTTTAAGTCGGCGTAGCGCTTGTTTGTTTTTACCTCTTCAGGGACATCTTCCATCGTGTCGAAGACAGCGTCCATCGGATAGACCTTGGCACACTCGAACATTTTCCCATTGGAGAGCTTTCTCGACTCATCGAACTTTCCGTTGTTCCAGGACATTGTGAAAATTTTGTAGATGGGAGCCCATGTGCCAATAATGACTTCAGCACCAGCTTCAGCAAGGGCTTTGGCAATTGCCCATCCAAACCCTTGATCGTCTCCGATTCCGGCTATAAATGCTTTTTTTCCTTTTAGATCAATTCCTAACATAAAACCCTCAGAGTGAACGAGAGACATTGTATCAGAGAACTGTCTATTTGGGTAGGTTTCAAATTTTTTTATTGCTCTCATTATTCGATGTTCTTTATATAAGATGTTCTTGAGGGCAAGCGTGCGGAAAATTGCAATCGTAAATCAAAAAGGGGGTTCTGGGAAGACGACGACAGCCGTCAACCTGGCAGCAACGCTCGTCGAAATGGGCAAGAAAGTGTTACTCATAGACCTAGACCCGCAAGCCTCCTCGTCCATGTGGTTTGGGTTTAAAGAGCCTGCAAAAGAATTTTATAACGTATTTACTCAAGATGGAAAGCTTGAAAATGTGATTGAGAAGACGGAAATTAAGCGTCTTCATATCATGGCTTCATCGCCTCTTCTTGCGGGCGTTGAAAAATCCTTATCCGGCCGTGCTTCCCCAGAAAAAATCTTAAAGAAAAAACTTGAAAAACTCCCGAGTCATCCATGGGATTTTATTTTGATGGATTGCCCACCGGCCCTCGGGATTCTATCTGTAAATGCTCTTGTTCTTGCAGATGAGGTGCTCGTTCCTGTAGAGGCGCATGTGATGGCTCTTCATGGACTTGTTCAGCTCATAAAAACGATCAACATGGTCAAAGAGCGTTTTAATCCTGCACTTAAAATTGCAGGGATTGTGGTCTGTCGTATGGATCATCGAACGAAGCACTCGCAAGAGGTGCTGCATCAATTAAGGACCCGTTTTGCAACGAAGGTATGTGACTCGATCATTCGAGAAAACGTAAAGCTTGCTGAAGCTCCTTTGTATTTAAAGCCGATCAATCTCTACGACAAGCATTCAAATGGGGCCAAAGACTATCGCAAGCTCGCCACAGAGTTAATCGGTTAAGAGGGTGTTTACAAATTAACAGGATCCGCTTCGCTACAGGATAGTGCTCGAGAGAAAACAAACTTGGGAGGGAGAATTCTCGGGGGAAAATTTAACAGGATACGCTTCGCTGCAGGATCGGCTTCGCCGGCAGGATACGCGCTTCGCGCTTACAGGATAGTTCCCGAACAGAAACAGGCTTAGGAAGCAGATTCTCGGTTTGGAAATTAACAAAATCTTGTTCATTTTCTTTCAAAGAGTTCACTTCCCGAGTCTGTTTCTTCTCGAGAACTATCCTCAAGCGCGTTAGCGCGTATCCTGCAAGCGAAGCGCATCCTGCAGCGCGAAGCGCGTATCCTGTTAAATTTTCCTTCGGGAATCTCGTCTCGTAAGCGTTCGAATATCCTGTTAATTTGTAAATGACTTCTAACAAAAAAGCGATTCCCTGATATACTTCCCTTCTATGAAACATCAAAATATTCACTCATTTTTGTCTGGTAAAAAGGCCCGTGTGTACTTAGTTATCATAAATGGGGTCCAAGAAAGAGCAGAAGTATTTCAAAAACTCAATCGAAAAGAGCATTCTTTAGAAAAATTCTCTCCTGATGTTGAGATGCACACACTCTTTGATGCTCTTTTAAGCCCCTCTCTTTTTGGAGGGGAAACCGTTGTTATGCTTGATGAATGCGATCTTTTGAACAAAAAGGATGCAGAAAAACTCGCAGAATTTTTAGAGAAAAACGAGCCGGTGGGAACTCTTTTACTTGGAGCCAAAGGCAAAACGCCCCTTGTAAAAGTCGTAGAAAAAGTAGGCTCTGTTTTAGACATGAGCGCAGAAAAACCTTGGGAACGAGATAAGCGTCTTTTTGATGCGATGATTCACTTGGCAAAAGAACAAGGAAAATGGTTATCCGGCGATGCAGCAGATCTTTTAATCGAGAAAATAGGCGCAGATTTTTCGTTCCTTTCCCAAGAAATCCATAAGCTTATTTGCTTTGTCGGAGATCGCCCAAACATAGAGCGCTCTGATGTGTTTCGCATTTCGGCCACAAACTCATTGGAAACGCCCTGGAAGACGGCAGAAGAAATTGTCTGGGAGGGTGGGGGAGCGAAATTTGATGCATCTGGATTTTTTGGGCTCATTTTCTCTTTACGAGCGCAGCTCCAGATGGGAGCTAAAATTACGAGTTTAATTGAGTCTGGAGTCCCCTCAAATGAATGGAATGCCCATTTCCCAAAAGTGTGGCCAAAGACGCTAGAAAAAAGAAAGAGCCAAGCAATGACGCGCGGGTCTTTGTATTTTCAAAAAGGGCTAGAAACGCTTCTGAAAGTAGAAATGCTTTCCCGTACAGGATCGTCCTCTCAAGGACTCTTTGATCTTTTTAGGAGCTCTTTACATGCAAAAAGGTAAGCTTCAAATTCTCCCAAATCTTTTAGATGATACGCTTGAGGCCTCAACCTTTTTCCCTCCAACAGTTGGGGAGGCTGTTCCTCACTTGCAAGGGCTTATCGCAGAATCTGAAAAGGCGGCAAGAAGATACTTACGACGCTTTATTTCACGAGAGGCGTTGGATAGCGTTGCGCTTAAAGTGTTGAGTGAGCATACAAAAAAAGAGGAAATTGCCTCTTTTTTAGAACCCATGATTTTAGGGGAGAATTGGGGACTCATTTCTGATGCGGGACTTGCGTGTATCGCAGATCCGGGATCGGATCTTGTGCATTTGGCTCATATGCATGGGATTGATGTAGAGACTTTTGTGGGACCCTGCTCGATTGTCATGGCGCTGCAACTCTCTGGCTTTTCTGGACAGAATTTCTCCTTTCATGGGTACTTGCCGCGCGAGACAAATGACCTTGAGCTGAAGGTAAAAGAGTTAGAAAAAAAGAGCGATGTTGCAACACAAATTTGGATTGAGGCGCCTTATCGCTCGAGTAAAATGCTCGAACTCTTAAAAAGGGTTTTGAATCCCCCCACCTTTCTTTGTGTTGCAAGTGAATTGACGTCTCCTTCTCAAAGGGTTGCATCCTTATCCGTTAAGGACTGGAGAAAATCTTCTTGGGGTTTGCAAAAAGAGCCTGTGATTTTTCTCATTTCCCGAAGATTTTCTTGACACTCTCCTTTAAATCCTCAATAAGGAAAATACTGCGCGAGGATTTAGCATGTTAGAAAAAGGCCAAAAAGTTTCTCTAGAATACACTGTTTTTCTCGAAGATGGAACGCAAGTCGACTCAAATATTGGAGACGATCCGCTGGTCTTTGTTTTGGGATCTAAACAGATATTTCCTGCTTTAGAAGACGCTCTTTTAGAGCTGAAAATAGGGGATGCTAAGCAAATTAACTTAAAACCTGAAGAAGCCTACGGTCCTGTTGTTGAAGATGCCTATCGAGAAGTGGAGCTTGATACAATTCCCGAAGAGTATCGAAAAGAGGGCGCTGTTTTGGGCCTTCAAGATCCTCAAGGGGGCGTGTATCCCATTCGTATTCATCAAATTAAAGATGAAAAAGCTGTTTTAGATTTCAATCATCCATTAGCAGGAAAGTCGCTTCGCTTTGATGTGCGCGTCATTTCAGCAGATTAGATACGCTCCCTAGCAGGCAATTTTTGCAAAACAGCCTACAGGATCAATTGCTTCAATTACTAGAGCAATATCGCGGACTTTCTGCTGAACGTTCTCTTGAAAGTCCAGATCTGAAGGAATAAAGTGGATTTTGACTCCATTTTCTTGTGTGAGCTCTGGAGTGAAAAGACGAAACTGTGGCCACGTAGTCCAGCCCCAGTCATCAGAACACTTTGTTTCTTCATCTAAAATCCCAGACTGAAGCTTTTCTAGAACCTCAGTACTCTCTTCCTCTGAATGGCAGTCACAAGGCTTTCCAAAGGGGTGAGCGCGATATTGGATTTCCTTACTTTTTTCCTTGGGGAGACAGAAGACAAAGAGATTGCCAATATGAGAGGGGTCCGCATTGGTTAAGTCAGAGACTTGTTTTGAGAAAAGATTTACGCTCTCTTCTGATAAACTTGGATGGAAATAGCGGATTGCTTTGGCGAGTAACGTTGAAGTCATACTCATGATACTGCTATTTTTTGCCATAAAGTAAAGAGAGGACTCACCACCCTCATTATGATAGAAGTACCCGTCTGCCGAAATGAGATCTTCTCTTGTTTGCTCTTCATGATCGTCTACGCTAAATGACTTGGAATAAGCTGTTATACTCGGGGTTGTCGAGGAGTTTGGAAGTCTTAAGAATTCAAAATCGTGAAAATTTTGGTCAGTGTGCTGAATCTTCATAAACTCTTTTACAAGAGAAGGAAAGACGATCCCACTTGAGGCCTGTGCGTGGATAAAAACGTCGTGAGTTTCCTGATAAATTTTTTGAATTTCAAGGGCGCGTCCAATCATCACTTTGATCTCGAGTTTTTTGTCGAACTCATAGATGGAAGTTAAAGGTTCAATGGCCTTATCAAGGAGGGACTCTTTTTCCCAATTGATGACTCCTGAGTCGCAGAGTCTATCGAACTCAAGAAATGGATTCTTAAGGTATTTCTTGCAAATTTGCTCAACGATGCCTTCTTTTGAAACGACTTCAGGATCTGTCGCTTCGGGTAAAGATGGCGCAAAATAATCATATATTGCATCTAAAATTTCCATGAGAAGACCTCTAAGTTTTGCTCCGAGACAATATCCCAACATTTCCTCCCATCTTGGCTACACTCTAAAAATAGAGAGGCATTTCCGGGATGATAATCATACGTTCTTGCGCAGCCCGTTACTTCGCACAAGGTTTTGGAAAATTCGAAGAATTTTTTTACAACTTTATTTACCGTGCCCTCTTCAAAATAAGGGTCCATGCGGTTTTGGACATTTAGTTTGATTCGCATATCGATATCAAACTTGTTAAAACAGCGAACTAGATCCAGTTCATGCACAGTTGTAAGACAGTCCCACGCAAATTTTGATTTCGGGTTTCCGTCGATTTCAGGATCTCTTGCCCATACCGATTTACATGAGTTAATAATTAAATTTTTAACCCAAGAAACAGTTTCAGAAGAGACAACAAATTGTTTTGCATATGCCTCATAGATCATGGCAGAGCGCGTATTGTAGTCGTCGGGATTTATATCCATATGAGAAGAGTCGTCAATTCTTCCGGAGCGGAGCAGGTACGCAGCTAGAGTTAGGTGAGTTTTCTCTTCCTCAGAAAGGCTTTCTGCAAGCTCCTTTTTAGGCCCCTTTTCGATCTCCTCAAAAAGAGCTTCGAGGATGCGTGCTTGCCTTGCAGAGTGGGTCCCATCGTGGTTCGATCTGCCGCAACCACTTGGGTATAAGGTGGTTAGCGTTGTTTGATTAATCAATCCACACAAGGAAGAAAAGAGTTCTTTCGTTAAAGACTCAGTCTTTTCTAAAGTGGCAATTGGAAGAGAAATTGCGGGCCCAAATCCGTGGGCAGAATTCCCTTGGATGAAAAAATAATTACTTTCTTGAATCTCGTCTATTTCCATAAACCGCTTTTTTGCGGTTAAGTATAGAAGAAACGATATTAAAGGTAATTAATCGAGTTTCTTTTCAATAGTACTAATAAAGACTTTAGCCATCTGTTTCCAGTAAGTGGACATTTTGGTGAATTCTTCTTTACCATTTCCAAGTCCAAGGCGTAGTTGTTTTTCAAACTCTCTTAAGAGGACGACTTGCTCCAGCGAATTTTCTGTCATGGGGTCCATGGGGTCCGGAATCGTTTGGAAGGACATGATTTCCATTACCTGATCGAGTCTCGCTTGATCGTCTAGGTAATAGTGCAGCGATGAAACGGAGTGTACATATCTCCCCAAGGGAATGTTTAGTTCGGACGCGATGAGCTCGTGAAAAAGGGTAAACTCAAACATATTTGTTGGAAGGAGTGTCAGCGCATTTTCACTTCTCCAAAAAGATTGACACTCAAGATGCCCATTTCGAATCAAAAAGTGAAGGGAGTCAACACAGGGAGCATATCGGATTTCAGTATCACCTACTTTATGAATATGGATAACAGCCCTTCGAGAGTTGGGATCTCTTTTTAGTAGATTGATGATGTGGTCAATCTGATTTACCTGATCCAAAGTACGGATTCGATGTCCGTAGTTAGAGGGGACCGTTTTTCCATCATCGCTAAACTGACATGCTTTGGGGTTGTAAAAGCTGACTGCGCCTAAATCAAGCTCGTCTGAGAGCGTACAGAGCATAGCCCTTGGAACGGCGTCTTCTATATGAAACGTAGGGGCGTTGACAAGTCGATGAGCTGGATTTTCTAGGATGAGTGTAATGTGGCGAAGTTCTCTCGTCGGTCTATCTCTGTTTCCCCAGCCTGAGCCAACAGATTTGGGATCAACGACGGAGCCGACTTCTTCTCCATCACACAGAGCATGGAGAGTGTCTAGGTACAGTTGATGTGCAGATTCACTAAGAATCTGAATCGGTGTTTGAGTTGTTTTCATACCGTCAACTTTTGACAAAAGTAAGCATCGAGTATAGAAAGGATGTAATTTATTGAGCAAATGAATTTTTATCGGGATATACCCAAATCAATTCAAAACGTGGAGTTAGGCTGGATTGAAAGCGCCGAATTTGGACGATCGTAAGTGGCTTTGTATTGTTAATACTAAACCACTTACGATCGTTCAAATGCGGCAGCTTTGAACCCACCTAACTCCAAGTTTTGAATTGATTTGGGGATAGGTTCTTGCATTCGAGATCTAAAAGTTCTAGAATATCGAGTTTCAAGAGAAAGGGAAAAAATGGAAGAAACCTCACGAGATCGATCCTCTAAAAAGCTACGCGTCTTAACTGTTTCCCTGATTTTTAGTGGGGTCTTAAATATTGGGTTGATCGCGACAGGTCTTTTTACAGGAAGAGAGGAAAGTAAAGTCCATGCTTTTGCTCATCCGACAGCTCAAGAAAAGGTACGTACAGAAACATCAATGGATCGGTATTTTTCGCAAATGAAAAGCCTTTCCTTTCACGAGCTTGTTTCTTATCTAACAAATAAAGACCCTGTCTATGAGGGATATTTAAAGAGGGACTTGGCGCTAACGGCACTTGTTGCCTCCCACCATTTTCATATAGAAAAAGCGCTTTCGGGAGTTCCCCTCCAAAGGAGAGAGATTGTTTTAAGTGATGGATCTCGAGGAGACCTTTTTCCGGGCCTTACTAGCAGTCATTTCGATGCGATTATCCGCTTTGCATATGAAGAAAAATGGCCCTTGAGCACAGAGGGGCTCTTTAAACTTTTAAAAAAAGGGCCGGAGACAAAAGAGAAGAGCCTAGTGCAGGCATTTGCCCTGACTCCGGAGTTTCGCTCTCTTGATCTCCTTTTTCAGAAGACAAATCTTAAGCAACCAGCGGAAGCGCTGCTCCGTCTTGTTCTTGAAGGATCTTGGGATATTTTGGGGTTATTTGCAAAAGAGCAAGCACAGCTTCTCGATTTATCGTTAGAAAGAAGGCGCTCTTTACTCCTTGGGTATCTTGCCCTAGGATCAAAAACAGCGGCTCAAATTCTGCTTGATACCGATTTTATGTTTATTGCTAAGCGATTGGAGGATCAGGGAACGATTCATATGCTTGCCCTTCTTACAGAAAAAAGCGTTGTGTCTGAGCATTTATGCTTAGATCTTTTGCGGTCCCCCAGATCAGACGCTGTTTGGGAAGCCGCTGCTAAAAATCTATACGCCTATGCAGGAGAAGAGGTTTCATCGCCTTTCAATCTTAAAGAGGCCCTGAAGCGGTTTGTTCCTTCCTCATCCCCTCCCAAAAAAGAGGTGCTTGTCGAAAAGGTTTCTAAAGTATCGAAAGAGATCCGTCAGCATGTCGTTAAAGAGGGAGAAACCTTCTGGAAAATAGCAAGGATCTACAACGTGAAAGTAGATGAGCTTGTACAGGCAAACGGGATCGACAAAAATCGCCTACGCCCTGGAATGACTCTGAACATTCCTTAGGGAATAGGATCAGAGCCTCCTTTACGGAAGGGATGACACTTTGAAATCC
>CBDUSP010000052.1:0-11482 GCA_965370365.1 uncultured bacterium
GGAAAGGATGCTTGCAAGAAAAGAAAGCGGTGAGCAAAAAGTACTCCCCGTTATTTTGCGCGCAGACGTACAAGGTTCTCTGGAAGCCTTAAAAGCATCTCTTTTAAAAATCAAATCCACTAAAGCGCGCATTGAGTTTGTTGGTGCAGATGTGGGAGAGATCTCTGAGTCGGATGTGGAGCTTGCTTCTGCATCGAAAGCAACAATCGTTGGTTTCCACACAAGAATTGAGAGCAGAGCTGAAGAGATCATCAAGCAAAAAGAAGTTTCCGTCTACACGCAAGATGTGATCTATCACTTAGTTGATGAAGTCAAAGAAAGGATGCGCTCCCTTCTTGACAAGCTTCCACAAGAAAACGATACAGGCGAAGCGATTGTTAAAGCTGTGTTCAAATCCTCTCAGCTTGGCAATATTGCAGGCTGTCAGGTATCAGATGGGATCATCAAACGCCAAAGCCTAATCCGTCAAATCCGAGATGACGAAGAGATCTGGAAAGGAAAAGTCGGTACCCTCAAAAGAGGGAAAGATGACGCCAAAGAAGTCGCCAAAGGAATTGAGTGCGGAATTGTTTTAGATGGGCAATCTGATGTACGCGAAGGAGATAAGCTCCAAGCATTTGAAGTAACCTACTTAGAGCAAGATCTGTGAGAAAAAACCGTATCGACCGCATCAACTCCCTCCTTAGGGAAGTAATTTCTGATGTAATCCGGCACCAGGTAAAAAACCCACACGTAAACATGTTTGTATCCGTTGCAAAAGTGGATACTTCTGCAGATTTGCATCATGCAAAAGTGTATATTAGCTTAATTGGCAAAGATAGCGAGAAACAACAAGTCATTAATGCACTCCAATCCGCAGCAGGCTTTATCGCAGTCAATGCATCAAAGCAAGTGGAACTTCGGCATTTCCCAAATCTTTCCTTTCAGATTGATCATACAGCAGATGAACACTTTAAAATCGAAAAAATCCTGACCGACATTGAGCAAGAACGCGCGTCCCGTCCCAATGGAGAATAGCGGCATCTTGTTAGTCGACAAACAAGTCGGCTCTACGTCCTTCCACCTCGTCTCTCTTCTTCGTAAACGAACCGGCATCAAAAAAATTGGCCACGCAGGAACGCTTGATCCTTTTGCCTCTGGACTTATGGTCATGCTTGTTGGCAAAGAATACACAAAAAAATCGGATCAGTTTTTAAATTCTGATAAAGAGTACATCACCACACTCCGCCTTGGCCTATCAACAGATAGCTTTGATACAGAAGGACAGATCCAAGAAAAAAGTGACCTTATTCCCACCCTCGAACAAATCACAACGTGTCTAGAAACCTTTCAAGGGGACATTCTCCAAATACCGCCCATGTACTCTGCAAAGAAAATTGGTGGAAAAAAGCTCTACGAACTTGCACGCAAAGGGATTTCAATTGAAAGGCCTCCAAGTAAAGTAAACGTTAAAATCGAGTTCCTTGTCTATGAATATCCCCACCTCAAGCTCAAAGTGCAGTGTTCTAAAGGAACCTATATCCGCTCGCTTGGCCATGATATCGGCATGTTCCTTGGCTGCTATGCGCATCTCTCCTCCTTACAGAGAACAAAAAGCGGGGCTTTTTCTCTTGAAGAGGCGATTTCCCAAGAAAAAATCAACGACCCGAACTATAATATCCCTTTTAAGGTAAACATATGACAAATCTTTCCTGTGCAATCGTAGGCCTTCCAAACGTTGGCAAATCCACCCTCTTTGGAGCGCTTACGCGCCAAGAAATTGCAGCTGAAAACTATCCGTTTTGCACAATCGACCCCAACATTGGGATTGTAAACGTGAATGATCCTCGCCTCGATACACTTTCCAAACAACAAAAAAGCAAAAAAATCATCCCCGCCACAGTCTCCTTTGTCGATGTCGCAGGGCTTGTAAAAGGAGCATCGAAAGGAGAAGGCTTAGGGAACCAGTTCCTATCGCACATCCGAGAAACAGACGCAATCGCGCAAGTAGTGCGTTGCTTTGAAGATCCAGATATTATCCACGTAGCTGGCAAAGTGGATCCCTTAGATGATATCGAAGTGATCTCACTCGAGCTAATCCTGGCAGATCTTCAAATGGCAGAAAACAGCCTTGCCCGCGTAGAGAAGCAAGCAAGAAGCAATAAAGACCTTGCCCCAACGCTTAACTTCCTCAAAAAAGCAATCCAGCATCTCAACGAAAGCTTGCCCGTGCGCGCGCTCGAGCTAAGCCCAGAAGAAGCAGAAATAGCAAAGCTCTATCCCTTTCTAACGCTTAAAAAGATGCTCTATATCTGCAACGTAGCAGAAAGCGATCTTCCCTCGATGGAGAACCCCTTTGTTAAACGGGTACGCGAGTATGCAGAAAAAGAAGGGAGCACAGTGGTTCCAATCTGCGCAAAGCTAGAAGAAGAAATCTCTCGGCTCGACGCCCAAGACGCAAAAGAGTTCCTCGAAAGCCTTGGCCTTGAAGAATCAGGCCTGAACAGGCTTACAAAAGAGGCTTTTAGCACCCTCAACCTCATCACCTACATTACATCTGGAGAGATCGAGACAAGGGCCTGGACGATCACGCGTGGCACCCCAGCCGCGCAAGCTGCCGGCAAAATCCACACCGATATCGAAAAAGGGTTTATCCGGGCAGAGGTGGTGTCTTTTGATGATATGATCCAATATAGCGGCAGAGTCGGTGCCCGCGAGGCTGGAAAGGCCAGATCAGAAGGCAGAGACTACACCGTCCAAGACGGCGACGTCATCCTCTTTTTACATAACTAATCCATTTTTTGGTTTGCACCAATATCATAAAAATCATACTATTGGTACATGGGGAAGCAAAGTAAACTGTTTGATATAGCAGACCGCCAGCAGGGTTTTTTTACAGCCAAACAAGCAGAAGAATGTGGCTATTTACGGTCGAATTTTCGCTTAAAACTCACCTCAGGCGAGTGGGCCCAAGAAGAAAGGGGCCTCTATCGTTTGGCAAGATATCCAGTTACTGATCGGCCCGAACTGGTATTATGGAGTCTATGGAGCCGTAATCGCGAAGATGTTCCTCAAGGCATTTGGTCTCATGAAACCGCCCTTGATATCCATGAGCTGTCAGATGTGATGCCATCTAAAATGCATATGACTGTTCCCCCCCGTTTTAGAAGACGAAAATCTCTTCCAAAAGTCTTGTCATTACATAGAGGAGATTTAGAGAAAAAAGATATTGAAGAAAGACAGGGATATAAAGTTACGACTCCTCTGAGGACGATCATAGATTGCATAGAGGAGGGTACTATAGCTGATAATTTCATTTCTCAAGCTATACATCAGGCCTTAAAACGGGGCATCGTTTTAAAAGAAGAGATTGAACCCCTCAAGGCAACAATGCCCGATCTTTATCGACATATTACCGAGGTCCTAAATGACAACAAAATTTAAAACAGTAACGGATTTCCGAAAAAGTTTAGAGGGGCGCCTAAAGAATATTGCCGAAAAAACGAATCAAGACCTTCAAAGAATCAGACGAAAAGTAGCTTTTGAACGCTTCCTTGCACGCATCTTCTATCAGGATACTGATAGCTTTGTATTGAAAGGAGGGTACGGAATGGAGCTTCGCTTTGCAACAGCTCGAGCAACAAAGGACATAGATTTAACGTGTTTGCATAGAGTTGAAGATGGCGAATTAACAATGGAATCTATAATTACTAACGAACTCCGTCGACTCGTAAAAACAGACTTGAAGGATTATTTTACCTTTGAAATCAGTGATTCACAAATGGATTTGGACAATGCTCCATACGGGGGAGCAAGATATGCAGTTACCTCTTTCATCGATAAACGCCTTTTTGTCCGATTTCAGCTCGATATATAGGCGCTGATACTATCACAGACAAAATCGAGCACAAAGAGAGTATAGGGTGGCTAAATTACTGTGGCATTGAGACCCCAAAAATGCGGATGATTTCTATTGAACAACAATTTGCAGAAAAGCTACATGCTTATTCACTCCCTCGAGAACAAAGATCGAACTCTCGTGTAAAAGACCTGCTAGACATGCTCCTTCTAATAAAATCCAAAAAGATCAATCCAACTACTTTTACAGAGGTGGTTCAAAAAGTTTTCAAAGTGCGTAACACTCATCCACGCCCCAAATCACTCCAGAAACCTCCTCAAGATTGGGAGCCAATATATCAAAAACTATCTGCTGAATGTGAGATGGAACAGACGATGTTTCAAGCATTTAGTGAATTGTCTCAATTTTTCCTAGAATGCTTTCCCATTAAAAAGGAGGAAAGTTGAGTCTTTATTCTCTTGAAATATCCTTGCAAGTAGGCGATCAAATGCGACCTGTCTTCGCAAACGCTGTAGATCCTGGCCTGTTTCTTGTGAAAATCTTTTTAGTCGTGCTTCTAGAGACTTTCGAAAATCCGTAGCAGATTTAAACTGTGTCGTCATCTATGTACCTCAATAGTCTAGCTCCCTCTGCATGTCTTTGGATTTCATGCTTGGATATAAGTCCTCGCTTTATTGCTTGATGGACTCCTAGTTTTATTTGATCGGAAGAGATAATTTGAGCTTTTTCAACATCTATTAGTGTTTTAAGAGGTTTTGTTACACGATAGCCTTGATGAATTTCTACATCGTCGTCAACCAGATCTTGTCGGTAAAGCACAAGCAAGGCGGGGATTTTTTGATTTCTACGAAACTTGCCTGGAACGGTTAAATGCATTTTAGGGGGCATTACGTCGGTAAGCTCATGAATATCAAGAGCCGTTTCATAAGACCACACTCCCTGAGGAATCCCCTTTTTGTTCCGGCTCCAGAGAGACCAAAGAACAAGCTCATATCTCCCTTGAACAGGGTACTGGGAAAGCCTATAAATACCCCTCATCTCTTTTTCCCACTCCCCAGATTTCAGAAATCTATGGAAATGAGAGCGATGAAATCCACATTGTTCTGCTTGCTGAGATGTAAAATATCCCCGTTGACGATCCGCAACCTCAAATAACAACTGCTTATTCCCTGTCTTCATACACAAATGTTACCATTTTGGTAACATTTGTGCAAGCAAGCTCACTTACAAAGAAAAAGACACTCGAAATTAATAACGCAACTCATTGACAATCAAGGACAACCAAAACAAGGGCCTGGACGATCACGCGCGGCACCCCAGCCGCACAAGCTACCAGTAAAATCCATAGCGATATCGAAAAAGGGTTTATCCGGGCAGAGGTGGTGTCCTTCAATGATATGATCCAATATAGCGGCAGAGTAGGCGCCCGCGAGGCCGGAAAGGCCCGATCAGAAGGCAAAGACTACACCATCCAAGACGGCGACATCATCCTCTTTTTACATAATTAGCGCTTATACCAATTCCTTACTGAGCAGAGTAAGTACTATCTATTGGAGAACGCTTGTCTGCGTCATAGTCGATATTCGGATTTTTGTTTCGCACTTCTGGCACGGCTTCTGGATTATCTGCCAAATAGACACCGCGATTTCTTTCGTTGACAGAGACACCTGCTCCAACAACAGTTTTATATAATGCATTGTTAATATGCTGCCTATTTTTCTCTTCTGTTGCATCAGAGTCTCTCGAACTCAGTACAGACTGCTCTTTCTCATCCGTTTTTTGCGTTATGGCAGAAGACACCGCATAGGTTGCTTCCCACTTTTTAATGACCTCTTCACGAGGCAATCCAGAACGATCCACAAGAACTCCAGCAATCAGTCTTCCCCAGACTACTTTATTCTGTTTGAAATCTTTGAATATACCTGTTGGTTCTTTCGTGGACACTCTCTCCCAAGCAAAGCTGGTTTTTGGGGCGTTCGTGCGCGTCCGCCTCTTTCCAGAAACAACCTGTCCTCGAGAAGCTTGTCCAGAAACAGTCTGTCGACCTGGTTCAAAACCAGGTTTCTCCTCACGATATATGTAATAGCTGATAGAATCCTTCATTCGGGTCAGAGGTTTTATATGTTGTTCTTGACTACCCCTGTTCATTGAGCGAGCCTTTTTAGTAGGATCAAATGCTTTAAGTGCATTCTCATCAAGAGAACCATTCTTTTCGGCTTGTTTTATTCGACCTTGTACATCGTCAATAGCCTCCTGTATCTCTACTAATCTTTGTGTTTCTTGACAAAGATTTTTCTCATCTTGCAGTTCGTGTAAAACATTGTTCAGCATCCAAATATCACGCTCAGCCCCTTTTCTTGGATCGACTTGTTTAGAAATTATTTCGTTCAGTTGGACGAAGCGTTTTGCCTTGTTTCCTTTGTCTGTTTGTTTGAGACAGCTTTTTGATGCAGACTGCATAGCCCTGTTCGCTTTCGTTGCCATAAAGTACGACGAAGAAACTTTTCCAAAACCTAGAGTTGATGCTGCGGTGGTTTGATGCCAATCAGTCATAGATCCATCCCAGAAATGCTTTGCAGACGACCTAAGTGGGGGAGCCGGGTCAGCTGTTGCCGGTATCTGTGAAGAGACAGGAGTGCTGTTAACACGTTGCTGCAGCTCAACTTCTTGGATTAAAGCTTTCAAGCGCTCATCCACGCCTTCTTCTTCACTGTCTTTGTTTGCTAGAGAACTCAAAGAGTTCTTTAACTTAACCAACTCATCTTTAACTATCGCTTTCAGATCCTTATTGTTTGAAAATCTATCCACGTTACCAGCATGCAGGTATGCCTCTCTCTTAAGTTGGCGAATGTCCATTTCATCCTTAGGCGTATCAAGCACCCAGAAGGCTCTCCATCGATCCATAAACCAGTGATTTTCTTCAGGAAGAATCTCCTCTACTTGCTTTTGAAAATTAAGGATAGTCTGCGCCGCTTCTACTGTTTTGTCAGTCGTTTTGACAGAATCTGTCGGGATCTCTGAAGAAACTCTCCCACTAAGACAAGAGAACGTGGCCGTGATCGAATCCCAAAGTTTCGACAAAGCGTTGCCTATCGAAGAAAAGAAACCTTGAGATTCTTCTTCAGGGGGTCGATTCCCAACAGGGTCTTGCACAATGCTCTGCGCAGCTTCTTGCTGCTCCAAAGCTTGCGTTTTAACGCTAACAGTAGGCTCGCTAAATGATGACATAATAAAAACCTTATTATATTTATATATTATCTTATGTAATTATACCATAAATCGCATAATTAAGCAAAAAACACAACAAACTAACACACAAACAGTTACCAGTATTTGTATGACGAGATCTGATACCTTTGCGTAAATAATTGTAACTCACTGATTATCAATAAATTAACAGTGTCTCGCAAAGGAGATGATCCCTCGAAATAGGCGATATGATCCTCTTTGAAAGCGCTTCCGCCTTGAGGAAGGCAGCACACAAGGCATTGAAACTCAAGGAGTTAACCAATCTACTTATCGGCTGAAGAACGGGGCTGTCTTGAAAGAGAACCAACATCTGCGGGTACCGTTTTCTTGTCTTGTTCAGATCCTTCTTTGGAGCCAACAGAATGATTTGTCAGCTCCCTTTGTCGTCTATGCGCTTCAACGAGAGCATCGTTCGTACTTTGCCATCTGAAAATAAAGTCTTTCTGCTCATCCGCACAAAGCTTTTGGGCCTCCCCTCCTGTTTTGCGAATCTTTTTGGAGAGAGCTTTTTGCTCTGCAAGAGTTTTTGTCCTCACTAAATCAACACTCTTGTCCAAGCTCTTCATTTCGTCAAAATATTCATTTAGAGTGCTGTTCTTAGACTGTCTATGTCGATTTAATAACTCTTTTTTAAGCCCTGCTCGTTGGAGCAATAAAACAGAAATCTCACATTCCAAAGCTTTCTGACTCACTTCGTCCACCTTTCTCGTCGTCTCAGAAGTAGAAGAAAACCACTTGCAAACACGGTTCTTGAGTGATGAGATTCCGTCAGTAATCGCATTCCAACAATCGGATATCCATTTTGGAATAAGACAGGATGATTCTATGCTGTTTTCTACATGAGGAACAGTTCCCCCAGAAGAACTCCTCGATACGCTAAGTGTACTCATTTTTATACCTTATTATCTAATATTAATGACTTTATTATACCGTGTAATATTATAACACAGAACGAGACGTAAAAACAAATACAACAAAAGAGTATATGGATAGAAAATTAGAATAATAAAAATAAATTTTTCTCTGGATAAAGTATCTCGACTGCTACAATCTGCCGAATATGGCAGAAAAAACCGAAAAGGCCACCCCGAAAAAACTCAAAGACGCCCGCAAGAAGGGTCAGGTTCCAAAAGTCCAGGACTTGCCTGCTGCCTTCACGTTTGTCACATCGATTAGCGCAACACTCATGTTCTTGTCTTACATTATGAGCAAGATCGGCCCGTTTACCATTACCATTTTTAGAGCAGCGGCAACGGCTCAAGAAGACTTCGACACCAAAATCCCCGGTTATTTTCTCTCCGCTTTGCACGTCATCATGCAATGTAGTTTCCCAATCATGCTTTTTGTCGTTTTTGTTGGGATCATTGTAAGCTTTCTCGTCGTTGGGCCCGTTTTTTCTCTCGAGTCGATGAAGTTTAACTTTAAAAAACTAAACCCCGTTGAAGGAATCAAGCAAAAGTTCAAACTTAAAACCTTAGTTGAGCTCATTAAGTCCATTACAAAAATCACCGGCGCCGCAATCATCATTTATTTCATCATCAAAGGAATGCTCACTCAAATCATCTCCTCTGTTTTGCTCCCCGTCATTGGAAGCGCAGGGATCGTTCACGACTTTCTCATCAAAGCAGCGATTCAAGTGGGATTGTTTTTCTTACTCGTTGCTCTTTTTGACTTGGCATTCCAAAGGAAAAACTTTGCCAAAGAAATGATGATGGAAAAATTTGAGATCAAACAAGAATTCAAAGACACTGAAGGAGACCCGCTCATTAAAGGCCAGCGAAAGCAGATACAGAGGGAAATCGCGTATCAAGAAGGTCCAGCAGCCGCGAAGAAGGCGCGCGTTATTGTCACAAACCCAACCCATATTGCGGTCGCCCTTAAATATAATGCAGAGGAAGAACCCGCCCCTACCATCTTAACGATGGGCATGGGCGCCATTGCCGAGAAGATCATTAAAGTCGGCGTCGATAATAATATTCCCATCATGCGAAACGTCGATTTAGCAAGAAATCTTTACACGAAAGGGAAAATCTCCGATTATGTTCCTGAGGATACCTATGAGGCGGTAGCTGAGATCCTCAAGTGGATCGACTCCCTTGAAAACAACCCAGATATGAATACGGAACTATTTAAATAAGTGAAGTCCTTTTTAGCAAAAGTCTACCAGACTCTCGGTGGAGATAGAGCCCTTTCCCTTATCTCAAGATCCAGCGATCTTGTGCTCGCAATCATCATCATCTCCATCATCATGATGCTCATCTTCCCCGTTCCCCCGAGGGTGATCGATGTGCTCATTACAATCAACTTAGCCGTCTCGATCACGATCATTTTTGTCTCTTTGTACATCCAGAAAGCTGTCCACCTCTCGATTTTCCCCTCTCTGCTTTTGATTACAACCCTCTATCGACTCGGAGTGAACATCTCCTCCACAAGACAGATTTTGCTTCACCACAATGCTGGACGAATCATCCACGCGTTCGGATCATTTGTGGTGGGAGGTAACTATGTGGTCGGAGGCGTTATCTTCTTAATCATCACAATTGTGCAGTTTATCGTCGTCACAAAAGGTGCTGAGAGGGTAGCTGAGGTTGCAGCTAGATTTACCTTGGACGCAATGCCAGGTAAGCAGATGTCCATTGACGCGGACCTTAGAGCCGGCCTCATCGATCAACAACAGGCGCGTCAGCTCCGCCTTGGCCTTTCAAAAGAAAGCCAACTCTACGGAGCCATGGACGGTGCGATGAAGTTCGTAAAAGGAGATGTCATCGCTGGCATCGTGATCGCCATCATCAACGTCGTTGGGGGCCTCATCATCGGGGTCGTGCAACACAACATGACAGCCGGACAAGCCGCTAAAATCTATAGCCTCCTCTCCATTGGTGATGGCCTTGTCTCGCAAATTCCCTCCCTTATGATTGCGATTGCGGCAGGTATTGTCACAACCCGCGTCTCTTCTGATAAAAAAGACTCAAACCTTGGAAAAGACATCTCTGAACAGCTCCTTAGCCAACCAAAAGCCTTGATGATCGCTGGCGTTATCCTCTGTTTAATGGCCCTTATCCCAGCATTCCCTGCATGGCCCTTTTTGGCACTTGGAGGCGCCATTGGAACAACGGGTTATGTCTTCTTTAAAAACTCAAAGAAGGCTGCTGCAAAAGCAGCGGCGGGTATCTCTTCTGTAGAAACCGATGTCCCAGGCCACGCCATTTCTGCAGGGGGCGCTGAGGACTTTGCACTCACACTCCCCGTTGTGCTTGAAATTGGCTCTGACATCTCGCGTTTGGTGCGTAAAGACAAACAAGGCATGACCTTCATCGATCAGATGATCCCCAAAATGCGCCACTCTCTCTACCAGGACCTCGGTGTTCGCTTCCCAGGTGTCCACGTAAGAACAGACTCTACCGATTTAGACCCGGGTGAATACGCAATCCACCTCAATGAAGTTCCAATCATTCGAGGCAAACTCATTTTAAACAGTCTTCTTGTCAACGAGACCGAGGAAGTTCTTAAAAGATACAATATTCCTTTCACTGCCACAAAAGCAACAGCTGGCATGCCCGCTCTTTGGGCGGACGAGAGCAAGCGAGAAGTGTTGCAAAAAGCAAACATCCGCTTTTGGACAGGTCTTGAAGTGATCATCCTCCATCTGTCCAAGTTCTACAAGCAGTACGCAAGCGAATTTATGGGAATCCAAGAAATTAGATCCCTCCTGGAGTTTGTCGAAAGATCGTTCCCCGATCTTACAAAAGAAGTCACGCGCCTTGTTCCTTTACAAAAGCTAACAGAGATTTTCAGACGGCTTGTGCAAGAACAGATCTCCGTCAAAGACATTCGCACAATTCTAGAGTCTTTAACTGAATGGGCACAAACTGAAAAAGACACCATCTTGCTCACCGAATATGTCCGCTCCTCACTCAAGCGCTATATTAGCTACAAATACTCGCTTGGACAATCCGTTCTGTCTGTCTATCTACTCGATCCAGAAATTGAAGATATGATCCGCGGGGCGATTAAACAAACCTCTGCAGGGTCGTATCTTGCTCTCGATCCTGACTCTGTGCAGCTCATCTTGCACTCGCTTCGATCGACGATGCAACCAACACCTCCAGGCGGACAGCCTCCCGTACTTCTCACCGCAATTGATGTCCGTAGATTCGCAAGAAAGCTTATCGAAGGAGAGTTCCCTGACATTCCCGTCGTTTCCTTTCAAGAAATCGTGCCAGAAATCCGAATTCAGCCTTTAGGAAGAGTTCAACTGACGTAAAAGGGCATTTAAAAAATTTAACAGGATACGCTTCGCTGCAGGATCAGCTGCAAAAGGAAAGGTAGGAGCAGGGGGCAACCTCATTACAACTCTCCGCTAAAATTTAACAGGATCCGCTTCGCTACAGGATC
>CBDUSP010000053.1:0-11474 GCA_965370365.1 uncultured bacterium
CTCTCCGAATCAGCTAAGTACTTTGAATCAAGCAAAGCAATCCCTTGTGGATGCGAATCAACAAAGAACTGCAAAACTGACAGAAAACGCTCAAACCTTTTCAGGTCGTACATATATGTGGTGTAAAAGCTTAGAAGGAAGAGAACAGAAAGGGATGCAGGAGGCCGTTCAAACAGGTGAACAGGCGCGCATCGAGCATCTTTCAGCAGGGATAAGCTCTTCAGGGTTTAAGCTTGCTATGAAGAACGCCTTAGCTATTTCTCAGCCGCAAATACTGCGTAATGAAATTAGTCCAGGAGCAGTTGTGCATGGAGCTCCGCGTCCAGTTCACGCCCTTCCAGCTAATGAATCAGTTGGATCAAGATCCTTTCCAGCGCCTGTCTCTGTTCAAGAGAAAGCGCTTGCTGAAGAAAGAAAACTTCTAGAGCAGATTAGCAATGCGGTCGAAGCAAACGGAAATATCGCTCAAACTGTAGGTGGTCTCTTACCTACTTTAGAACAGGTTTTGCAGCTTCATTATCAAGGTGGGGGAACTAGAGCAGCTGTAAGGGATACATTACAAGCAATCCAAGAGATAGCAAAATCCGCGCAGCAAAGAGGAAGCTTTGCAAAGATTGATGCAGAGAAGATTGTTGAAGACGAAATCAATACTGAGCGTGATAATTCCCAAAAAAAGCAAGAGGCACGCGTGCAGCAAGCATCCTTTGGGGTCGCTAATCAAGCCGCGCAAAAGGACTACGAAGATATCGAGACAGCTTGTAAACAGCAGGTGCTTTCTTTGCTTCCAAGCGCTCCAGCTGCTAGCTCATAAGCATTTGCGTGAGGGGCTTGCCGTCCCCTCATCAACTACTTTTGAGGCATCTCCGCCAATGCCTCGGGCTCTGAGGGCTCTTTCTTTGGAGGCTCGATAAAGGTGATCGTTCCCTCTTTTACGGTCGCCATGTACTCTTTCTCCTCACCTGGGTGATGGAGAAGCTTTTCTGCGAGTGGGTCTTCTAAGTACTGCTCAATCACTCTACGCAATGGTCTTGCACCCATCTCTGGGACGTAGCCCTTCTCTACGAGGAAATCACGGGCTGCATCGTCGATTGTCACTTTGATATTTTTCTTATCGAGTCTTTTTTTAAGTTTTTGGAACTCAATATCGACAACGTGAGATAGCGATGGCTTATCAAGCGCCCTAAAGACCACAAGTCCATCTAAACGGTTGATAAACTCTGGCTTGAAGTGTTTTTTCACAGATCCTTCGATCTTCGTTTGCATCGTTTTGTAATCGAGCGCATGTTCCTGGGCTTGGAAACCAACTTCAGTCGTTTTTCGAATTAAATCAGCGCCGAGATTCGAGGTCATGATGATGATCGTATTTTTAAAGTCGATCCTTCTGCCAACAGAGTCAGTTAAGCGCCCTTCTTCCAAAATTTGCAGCAGAAGGTTCATCACATCTGGGTGCGCTTTTTCCACTTCGTCAAAGAGAACAACACAGTAAGGACGACGTCTTACTTGCTCGGTTAACTGGCCACCTTCTTCGTATCCAACATAGCCGGGAGGAGATCCTGTCATGCGGCTGATCGCAAATTTCTCCATGTACTCAGACATGTCAACTTGGATCAGCGCATCTTCCCCGCCAAACATGTGTGAGGCGAGTAAACGGGCAAGAAGCGTTTTTCCAACACCTGTCGGTCCAAGGAATAAGAAGGATCCAATCGGACGATTCGGATCTTTAATATCTGCTCTACTTCTTCGAATCGCTCTGCAAATTGTTGTCAGGGCATCGTCTTGACCGATGATTTGGGTTTTGAGCTCTTCTTCCATTTTGAGAACTTTTGCAGTCTCTCCCTCAGTGAGACGAGTAACAGGAACTCCCGTTTGCTTTGCAACAATACTTGCGATCTCTTCTTCATCGATAATTGGCTTATGCTCATCTTTATGAGATTCCCACTCAGCGCGCGCTTTTTGCAGTTCTTCGCGGGCCGTTTTTTCGTTGTCGCGAAGCTTTGCCGCTTTTTCGTACTCTTGATGGCCAATTGCCTCTTCTTTTGAGGTTCTTGCTTCTTCGATCTTTGTCTCAAGATCGACAAGGTGATTGGGCTGATTCATGACTTCTACGCGTGCTTTTGCGCCCGCTTCGTCAAGAAGATCAATCGCCTTATCAGGAAGAAACCTGCCAGAAATATAGCGATCAGACATCTGAACGGCTGCTTTAATCGAAGCGTCTGTGTATGTGCATTTGTGATGCTCTTCATATTTGGTTTTCAGACCAAGGAGGATCTCGGTACTCTCGTCCGCAGTTGGAGGCTGCACGATGATCTTTTGGAATCTACGCTCAAGCGCCGGATCTTTTTCAATGTGCTTGCGATACTCATCAAGCGTCGTTGCTCCAATACATTGGATTTCTCCACGAGAAAGGGATGGCTTTAGAATGTTGGATGCATCAATCGCACCTTCTGCAGCACCCGCGCCTACGATCGTATGAATCTCGTCGATGAAGAGTAAAACGTTGCCGTTTTTTTTGATCTCATCCATGACGGCCTTGATCCGCTCTTCAAACTGGCCGCGGTATTTTGTCCCTGCAATCATGAGCGTTAGGTCGAGAGAAATCAGCTTTTTTTTGCGCAAATTATCTGGAACATCACCACGAACAATTGCTTGAGCTAAGCCTTCAACAATCGCTGTTTTCCCAACACCTGCTTCTCCGATAAGAACAGGGTTGTTTTTTCTTCTGCGACACAGAATAAGAATGAGCCTTTCGACCTCATCTCTTCTTCCGATGACCGGATCCATCTTCCCTTGGCGGCACAGCTCTGTTAAATCGTGTCCGTACGCTTTAAGAGCGGGCATCTTGTCTGCACCACCCATCCCAGGGCGATCTTGTGGAGAACGCCCCGATCCCGGAGGTTGCTGACCATTGTTTTGCGGGGCTCCACCAATTGGAGGAAGCTGAAGATTAAACGTCTCGAGTTCTTTTAAAATTTCTTTGCGGATTTCTTTGAGATTGGTGTTGAGGTTTTCAAGGACTTGGGCTGCAACCCCATCTGTCTGCCGAAGGAGCGCTAAAAGAAGGTGCTCTGTTCCCACATAATTGTGGTTGAGACTCGACGCTTCTTCATTGGCAAATTCAAAAGCTTTCTTTACTTTTCCAGTTAAAGCTGGGTCCCCATAGACTTGAATCTCAGGCCCAAATCCAACCAGGCGCTCGATCTCAGTACGCAGCGTCTCATACTCAAGACCTAGGTTGCGGAGAACATTAACGGCGATTCCTTGACCTAACTTCATCAGGCCGAGGAGGATATGCTCTGTTCCTAAGTAGTTGTGGTTCAGTCTTTGGGCTTCTTTCTTTGCGAGCTTAATGACTTGTTTGGCGCGGTTGGTGAATTTATCAAACATAGGGCTATTTTATTCCTTTTTTGACTAAATTTCAAACGTTGAAATTTTTGAGATAGTCTCTTAAAATTCTCTAATAGACGTTCTCGAATTTCTTTGGGAAGGAAAATTTGTAAGGGACTTATGCTTCGTGTATTAGAGACGGGAAAAAAAACAGCTCTTGAGAATATGGAGAAGGACACAGCTCTTTTAAAAGAGCTAGGGGATGATCCCATTTTGCATCTCTATGACTGGAAGGGGCCAAGTGGGACATACGGGTACTTTATCAACCCAGAAAAGCATCTAAAAAACTCCTCTATCTCTTTTGCAAGAAGGCCGACAGGTGGAGGGATTGTTTTTCACATCTGGGACTATGCGTTTTCTTTTTTAATGCCTGTGTCACACCCTTTATTTTCTGAAAAGCCGCTTGATAACTACCAATTTGTCAATGGAGTTGTGTTAGAGGTAATGGAAGATATTTTTGATTTAAAAAATGCTACGGAGTTGATTCCTTCTTCGTTTCCGATTCCTGGGACTGATTGTCAGAATTTTTGTATGGCAAGGCCCACGCAATATGATGTCGTTTATAAGGGAGAGAAGATTGCAGGGGCGGCCCAGAGAAAAACAAAAAAGGGATACTTGCATCAGGGGACAGTCTCCCTTGCATATCCTGATGAGAGTCTTTTAAGAGACGTTCTCATCAATCAAGAAGATGTGGTAAATGCGATGCGAGCCTATACCTTTGCACCACTCGGAGCCTCTTGTGATATAGGCGCGCTTGACAGTGCGCGCCAACAAATTGGACAGAGGCTTAAGACATCTTTTCGCCAGCGACTTTCTTAGGCTTGATCGTTTTTTCATCGATGATTTGACCGAGATACTTGGGTAGCTCAAGACCTGCCATAGAGGCAACATCATGAAGGGCGGGAAGCGATTTCACAAGCTGATTCATGAAGTTTGATGTCGCTGACCCTTCTCCTTGAGACCCACCATCCCAAACAGTAATCTTATCGATTTTAATGTTCTTGATCGCCTCAACTTGGAGCTTGACGATTTCCTCTAACTTCTCGATTAAGAGCATTGTAGACGCACTTTTAGCATCGTTTCCGCAAGCTTCGAAAAGTTGCTTATAACCCTTAGCCTTGGCATCGAGCAGTTTTTGGATCCCTTCAGCTTCTGCCTGTCTAACCTTTAAAATTGCTTTAGCTTCTCCTTCAGCTGCCAAGATGCGACTCTGCGCCTGGGCTGCAGCTTCAATCTCAATTTTCCTCTTCTCGATTTCCTTGGGCACAACCTGTTCAGCTTCAAGGAGTTGTGATTGAGCAAGTGCGCGCTCTTTTTGGATTTGCGTCTCTGCCTGCTGCTCAGCTACTTGGGAGCGCTGATCTGCGGCGGCAGCTTTTTCAGCTAAAATGGCGTCTGCAAGAGCAATCTGCGCTTTTGAGTCATTCTCTCCTTGCACGGCTTCGGCGTTGTATGAAGCAACAGAAACCCGGCGGTCTCTTTCTGCAAGAGCCTTTCCAACATCCCCCTGCTTTTCCTGCTCAGCAACATCGATTTTTGCCTGGTTAACGGCTGTTGCAGAGGCTTTTTTCCCGATACTGTCGATATATTCTGACTCGTCAGTGATGTCAGTGATGTTTACGTTGACCAGAGTCAAACCGATTTTATGCAGTTCAGGCTCAATGTTTTTTCGAATGGCGTCAAGAAAGCGCTCTCTATCTTGGTTAATTTCTTCAATAATTAGCGATGCGACAGTAAGGCGAAGTTGGCCAATAATAATTTCAGTTGCCATCGACTCGATGCCTTTATGATCGAGAGCAAGCATCCTGATAGCTGCGTTATCCATCATTTCATGGGTGAGTCCAATTGCAACGGTAAATGTACTCGGAACGTTGATCCGGATGTTTTGGTGGGAAAGCGCTCCTTTCAACGGAACGTGAATGGCCCGCGGGGTCAAATCTAAAAATGCAGATCCTTGGATGAGAGGCCAAACGATCCTTCCTCCTCCGTGGTAGCATTGCACCGCTTTTTTCCCTTTAACCTTTCCGTAGACAACAAGAATTTTGTTTGATGGGCATCTCTTGTACAGAGAGACGAAAATAAGAACTAAGCTAACACAACCAATCAAAGAAAAATTAAATACGCTCATCTGTGACACTCCCTGAATAAGATAGGAAGATTCTACCATTTCCGAGGATTTTCATGTAAGAGAAACTCTTGAATTTGATAACCTATTTCACTCATGGCAAAACAAAGAACCGCAATTACACCTACGCGCAGTGAAAACTACCCTGAATGGTACCAGGCCGTTTTAAAGGCAGCCGACCTTTCTGAGAATTCGCCTGTTCGCGGCTGCATGATCATTAAGCCCTGGGGCTACGCGATTTGGGAAAACATTCAGCGCATTTTAGATGCCAAAATCAAAGAGACAGGTCACGTTAACGTCTACTTCCCTCTCTTTGTTCCTTTGAGCTTTATGGAAAAAGAGGCGGCTCACGTCGAGGGGTTTGCCAAAGAATGTGCGGTCGTCACCCATCATCGTCTTGAAAAGGGAAAGGATGGAAAGCTTGTTCCGGCAGGAGAGCTCGAAGAGCCGCTTGTCATCAGGCCTACATCAGAGATGATTATCGGGCATAGTTTTGCAAAGTGGATTGAGTCATATCGAGACCTTCCCGTCTTGATTAACCAGTGGTGCAACATCGTCCGCTGGGAAATGCGCACGCGCATGTTTTTACGAACGACCGAGTTTTTATGGCAAGAGGGTCATACTGCGCATGCATCAAGACAAGAAGCCGAGGATGAAGCACTTCAAATGCTTGGTGTCTATGTAGAGTTTGCAAAAAATGTATTAGCCATTCCTGTTATTCCTGGAGAGAAGACGGAGAGCGAGAGATTTCCAGGTGCTGTGAATACGTACACAATTGAAGCGATCATGCAGGACAAAAAGGCACTGCAGGCGGGAACATCCCACTTTTTAGGCCAAAACTTTGCCAAAGCTTCCGGCATTGAGTTTCAAAATGCTGTTGGGGACAGGGAGTTTGCTTGGATGAGCTCTTGGGGCGTCACCACGCGCTTGATTGGCGCTCTCATTATGGTTCATAGCGATGATGATGGCCTTGTCTTGCCACCAAAGATTGCATCGTCTCATCTTGTGATTATCCCCGTTGTGCACAAGGCAGAAATGCAAGACTCTATTTTTTCTTACTGTGATGCGCTTGCAAAAGAGCTTCAAGGTGTTTTGTTTGATGGGGTTCCTGTCCGCGTTCACATTGACAAAAGAGACATGCGTAGCGGCGAAAAAAGCTGGTCTTGGATTAAGAAGGGAGTTCCTCTGCGTCTTGAGATTGGTGGAAGAGAGATTGAGGCGGGGCAATTTGGCTTGAGCAGAAGAGATGGTCCGCACAAGGAAAAAGAGACGCTTTCAAAAGATGCGCTTATCAAACGTACTCCAGAGCTTTTAAAAGAGATTCAAGAAAATTTACTTGGAAAAGCAACGGCATTTCGCGATGCGAACATGGTCGAGATTGATTCTCTTGATGCTTTTTATGCCTTTTTTAAGGCAAAAGAAGATACCATCTCCGAGGGCTTTGCTCTTTGTCACTGGAATGGAGATCCTTCGATTGAAGAAAAAGTAAAACAAGAATTAAACGTCACAATTCGCTGTATTCCACGGGATCTTCCACAAAAAGAAGGGAAGTGTCTTTTCACAGGAGAAAAGAGTGTGGGTCGCGTATTGTTTGCCAAGGCTTATTAATATGCTCGATTTTTTACAGAAGTACCAAAAAATATTCTTCGCTGTTGTAACGTTTGCCATTGTGGCCTCTTTTGCTTTGTTTGGGGTTCTTGATCTTTATGATCGCAACGCACCCAAACAACAGGATCGGGAAATCGGGAAGCTTGTCGACAACTCCTCCATGATGATGCTTGATGTAAGGCGTCTTTCTCGCTTTATTGCAACAGATAGCGAAGATCTTATGTACAGGACGGATGTTCCTGTAAACTTGTGTAACAATGGTGTGATTCGAAGAGATCTTTTGCACACCGGAATTGCAGATCTTTTGGTTGCAGAGTATTTTGACCCTCTAAAGGAAGATTTATCGCAGAAACTTGATCGAGCAAAGAACTATCGGTCGTACCAAAACCCCGAATCTCCCCTGGTAAGTGCGCGCGTAGTTTGGGAGCGCTTTATTCCTGCAATCCCGCAAGGAATAGATGCACTCAAAGAGCAAAAAGAAGTTTCTTCATCCACATTTTCAGAGCTCTCGAAACTTTTTATGCAGCAATCTGCATGCCCACCAGAACTTACACGGCGCTTTTTATCGTTTTACGAGTCTCAAGGAACCGTTTCAAAACCTGATCCTTTTTTAAGACATGCGGACCTTGCTCTTTTTGGGTTTCATTCAGTGTCAGATTGGTTTGGTCCAAACTTTGTCGACATGGCAGCTGAATTTATTCTAAATGGCGCAAAAATAGCTTCGCAAAAAGGATATGAGGTCACGCTTGCTGAGGCAAAAGCAGACCTGCAGCGCAACTTCCAAGAGTCCCTTAAAAAGCTACCAGAAAAGCATAGAGGTTCTCTTTCTTACTTCTCCCATCTTCGGATGCTTGGGTTTGATGAGAAAGAAGCGGAAAATTGCTGGCGCAACGTTCTTTTATTTCGAAGGTATTTTGAAAATGCCTCTCAAGCAATGATTGTCGATCAGCTTCCCTATCGCGACTTTGCCTCTTTTTCTAGAGAATCTTCATCGATTCAAAAATATGAGTGGATAAATGGGTTGGACCTCAAAACGGGACAGGATTTGATCCAGTTTCAAGTGTATCTACAGGCAATTGGTGGAAAGTTAAATTCCATCGACCTTCCTCGCTCACCGCTTTCTTTAGAGGCAATTGCCTCAAAGACTCCAGAACTTGTGCAAACAAAATACAAAGCAAAGCTCATAAGTACCTCTTGCAAACACGTTGGTTTGAGAGCAAGAGCCAAGGAGATTCTTGATTGGCAGCTTGAAAGTGCAAATTGGGAACTTCTTCGCTCTTCCTTTGCGTTTTTGAAAAAAGCGCGTACAAATGAGGAGAGACTTGTCCTGTTAGAGGCCCTTTCTAAAGAAAATCGCTTACAGGTTGATCTTTTTGTAAGAAACAAGTGGGTGCAAGCCAATCCGTTTGCAGTTCAAGAACAGCTTTCCCAAGCAAAAGGGGAAGAGAGAGAAATTTCTATCTCGGATTCCTGGGTCTCCATGCCAGAAATTACAAAGCCTAAAAAATTCGTCCAGCTCTTTGAGGGAAGTTCTCATTCTTTTGAGTATCAAGAGGGGGATGCGTTTTATCGCTTTGAGGAGATCGAGAAGGTTCAAGAACCTCAGGTCCTCACGTTTAAAGAGGCAAAAGATCTTGGGGTTTTAGAGAAGCTTTCCCATCGGTTTTTAGAGGCTGAGTATAAAAAAATTAGAGAGGAATTTCCCTCCCAATTCCAAGTAAAAGAAGGGGAGTGGAAAGCGTTCTTTTCGGTGAAAGAAGAAGTTGCATATCATGTCTTTGCTGATCTTTTTAAAACGATCAGTAAATCAAAAGAGACCCTTGCATATTATGCCTCGCATCGTTTAGAAATTCCTACAAAGAGGGCGCTTGCATCTCTTCAAAAGGATCCACACGATGCAACGTGGATTTCTTTAGAGAAAAGCGAAGAACCTCTTTTACAACAATTTAAGCTGATTCAATCAGAGTGTTTAGTGCCGAAAATGGCAGAGGATGAGTGGATGAGAGAAAAGCTATTAGTCATGAAACCGGGGGAATTCTCTCCGATTTCTGTTCCCGAAAATGGGAAGATTTCCTTCTTTTATTTTGAAAAAACAAACCCTGCAAATGAACCTATCTTAGAGCAAATAACTTTAGGAAGAGAGCTCTTAGGAGCGGATGCAAAGCGTTTTGTTGCAGATAAGCTTTTGAAAAAAATAAAGCAAAAAAATGCGATTGTCATCCCTGCAAAAGGAGAAAAAGATGAGTCTATTTGATGACGCTCCTTCAATGTCTCCCTCACAGTTCTTTGCTGTATCTGCAGATTGTATGCTGGTAAAAGGAAAGTTAAAGAAGGAAAAAGACTATCTTCTTCCCTCGAATTCAGATCTTTTAGGGGAAGATGCGTTTGCTGATGTCTATGCAGGCTGGAGTCCTTCAAAACTCATCTTTTACTTTGATGTTGGCGTTCCTTTTCAGAAAATTGGAGAAGGGGACTGGTCCAAAGGGGATAGCATTGAGCTTTTTTTAGATACGCGCGATATGAAAACAAAATCGACAGTTTCTAAATTCTGTCACCACTTTGTGTTTTTTCCAGCATTGAGCCAAAACTTTTATGGACGAGAAGTAACCCGTTTCCGTAGTGACGACATGCACAACCTTTGCCATCCAGAAGATCTCAATGTGGATCCGAAGATTGGAAAAAAATCCTACACGCTTTTAATAGAGATTCCAAAGGATTGTCTTTACGGATACGATCCGTTGAACTTTCCCCGCATTGGTTTTACCTATCAAATCAATCGGACAGGCGCAGCTCCACAGCACTTTGCAGTTTCATCAGAAGAGTATGCAATTGAGCAGAGCCCATCTACTTGGGGAACTTTGAATTTGCACCAAGAGTAAGAGATGAGATATACAGAATCTCATGAGTGGATCTCTGTAGACGGCCCCGTTGGGACTGTCGGGATCACGGAGCATGCCAAAAATGAACTTGGCGATATCGTTTATATTGAGCTTCCAAAAGTTGGCAATACGGTCCAGGCGGGAGATGCTGTTTGTGTCTTGGAGTCGACAAAAGCTGCAGTTGATATATATGCTCCGGTATCAGGAGAGATTGTGGCTGTAAATGACGGAATCAAAAGGTCTCCATCTTCCTTGCAAGGATCCTCAAAATCGGGATGGTTATTTGAGATCAAGTTATCGGATCTATCTGAGGTGGAAAGTCTCCTCACGGCTTCCGACTATGAAGCTTTGCACGAGTAGGTTATACCACTTATAAAAAATAGCTTCATATTTGAGCGCGTCAAAGCGCCAAATTTGGACGGTCGCAAGTGGCTTAGTATTTATCATACAATACCACTTGCGATCGTCCAAATTTGGCAGCTTTCACGTAGCTCAAATATGAAGCTATTTCTTATAAATGGTATTATTGTGGAATCAATCTACTAGAGGGAAAAATGCGTTGGCGCATTTGCTATAAGTTACTTTTTTTTGGAGTGCTTCTCTCGTCCTGCATTCTCTTTGGAAAAAGCACTTTCCTTAAATGTTCGGGAGGCGTTGCAAAAGCTTACCTAAAGCATTACAAGGGATGGGATTTCGACTATTCTTCTGTTTCCTGGAAAGACAAGGCGTTTATCTTTCACAAGGTCTCTTTAAAAGATCCCTCCCTTTTTTCAGTAAACGCCCCAGATGTTTCTATCTCCCTTATTTCCAAAGAGATACGAGTCTCTGAACCCTCTATTTGGATGGAGCCGTCAGAGAACAAAGTGGGTGCTGCAGTGCCAGCTCTAGAATCTCAAAATCCCCTTAAGGGGATGTTTGATTTCTTGGGAAGCAAATGGCCCTCTTCTTTCACATGTCACATTGAAAATGGAGAACTTTTACTCGGGGGAAATAAAGCAACACTTGTCTTCGAAGGGTCTCAAGACAAGGCGCATCTGTCTTTGTTTGATGGATCTTCTCAAGTCTCTATTGATCGGAATACCAACGGGGAAAAAACGTTTGTAGATGTGGTTTCTCATCAATTTCCCTTAAGTTTTTTAGACTCATGGGTGGGTTTTTCATGTGTTGGAAGTATTGATGGTGATCTTCACTTGGTAAAGGAAGCTTCTGTATGGACTGTTTTAGATGGCACTATCGAGGCTGAAGAAATTGGCTTTGCTCAGAAAATTGAAAATTTTTCAGGGAAACTAGAGTTCGCAGGACCTGTTTTTGGCTATGACCTTCCCCATAGCCTTGAAAAAGCAAAATTCCGTTTGGTTCTAGATGATGGGGATAGTCCGCTTGCAGAGCATCTAAAAGGGGTCTTAAGCTTTGATGGACAAGCAGGTGCTAAGTGGGACTTTACCTTTGAGAACCAAAATCAGAAGATGCAGAGCTCC
>CBDUSP010000054.1:0-10957 GCA_965370365.1 uncultured bacterium
TTTTTTATTTTTTTGCGTCTCTTTTGAAGAGGAATATGAAGAAACTGTTTTTGAATTGATTTGGGTATATAAGCCGGGGGATTTCATTGTCCACTTCCCAGGAGTGCGTGATCTTTCTTGGCTGAAAAGTCTGATGAAATCGTATTCCGATTAGATGGTTTGCATTTTATCGGACCAAACTGTAATCTCCGAATCCATGATGAAACACGTGATCCTAGCAGGAGGTAGTGGAACGCGCCTCTGGCCTTTTTCTCGAAACGCATATCCAAAGCAATTTTTGCATTTTGGAGACGGCGAGTCGTTGCTCCAAAAAACAGTAAAACGATTCTATCCCGAAGTTCCAGCCAAAGATATCCTTATTGTGACGAGTGAGGCCTATCTGCATGTGACAAAAACGCAGCTTGCAAAGATTGATCCTTCCCTTGAAAACCAGATCCTTCTAGAGCCTGAAAAGAGAAATACAGCGCCTGCGATCTGTCTTGCTGTAAAGTACTTCCAAGATGTTCTAAAAGCTGATCCTGAAGATTGTTTTTTAGTCTCTTCTGCAGACCATATTATAACGCCTGAAGAGATCTTTGTTTCGACTGTTTTGAAAGGGGAATCTGCTGCAAAGCAAGGAAAGCACCTGATTTTTGGCATTCGGCCGAATAAGCCAGAAACGGGCTACGGCTATATCAAAACAGCGGGGAAGGGCTCTTTTTTAAATGTTGAGCAGTTTGTAGAAAAGCCAGATGCAGCAAAAGCGCAGCTCTATCTCCTCTCTGGAAACTATCTTTGGAACGCGGGGATCTTCCTCTTCCAAATCAAAACATTCCTCCAGGACATAAAAGAACATTGCCCAGAAATTGACGCCCTGATGCACGGCTCTTTTGAAGATACGAATTCCAACTTTCACAAAATGCCGGATATTTCGATTGACTACGCGCTTTTAGAAAAATCTGAAAGACTTCTTGTTGCTCCTCTAGACATCACATGGTCTGATGTGGGTTCTTGGGATAGCATTTACGATCTTTTTGACAAGGATGCAAACCAGAACGTAAAGCTTGGCAACATCCTCGATATTGACACCTCTAATTGCCTTATCATGGGGAATAAAAGACTCATCTCGACAGTGGGTCTAGAAGATATGCTGATTGTCGATACAGATGATGCTCTTTTCATCGGAAAAAAGGGAGAGTCCCAAACGGTCAAGCGTCTTGTAGAGGAGATGAAAAAACGGAATGCTAAGGAGTCTTCTGAGCACGTGATTTCGCATCGCCCTTGGGGAACTCTAGAGGTTCTCAAAGAGGAAGGGGGAAGCAGGGTTAGCCGCTTTGTCATCGAACCAGGAAAGTGCTTGGGAGACTTGTTGTTTTCGCAAGGAGGCGAGCAGTGGATTGTGACGCGTGGAGAAGCAAGCCTTACCATTCAAGATAAAGAAACGATCATCCAAGAAAAGGGGAGTTTCTCCGTTGGAGATTTCCAGAAATTTTCCCTAAAAAATTCTGGAAAAACGCGTCTAGAAATGATCCAAGTAAAAACCTGCTCTGATGAGTTGAAAAATAAGACAACAAAAGTTTACAAGGCTTACCAGACCCTATGAATTCCTTCAGCTTAGCCATACGAGATTTTTCTAGTGCGTTAAGGAAGTTTGCTGTTTGGCAAAACCTAGGTGTCTTAGAGGTAAAACAAAAGTACCAACGCTCTGTTTTAGGGCCTTGGTGGGTTAGCATCAGCATGCTCATCTTTATAGTGGTTCTTGGCACTGTTTTTAGCCGCATCTTTTCGATGGATTACGCGGCGTATATGCCCTATTTTTCAGCCGGGTACCTGCTCTGGCTGTACATTTCCTCGTGTTTGAGTGAGTCGACGGAGCTTTTTTGGCAAAACAGTGGTTTTATCAAGCAGATTAACCTTCCGTTTTCCCTCTATGTTTTTAAATTTATGACGAAAAACATTCTGATTTTTCTTCATAACTTTTTGGCTTTTCTTCTTGTTCTTGTGTATTTCCGTGTTCCCGTCGACTGGACGGTTTTTCTGGCAATCCCAGGATTTTTCCTTTTGAGCGTGAACATTTACTGGATGTCACTTCTCACAGCGATTATCAGTACCCGTTTTCGAGATATGGTTCCAATTGTCAATAGCTGCATACAGATCCTATTTTTCGTTACCCCGATTTCCTGGGATCGTCAGCTTTTGGGAGCTCAGTCAAAAATTATAAAATTCAATCCGATGGTCTATTTGATTGATATCGTAAGATCTCCTCTCCTCGGAAAAGTTCCTGCTTTAAATAGCTATTTCGTTACTTCAGCCATCGCATGTGTAGGTCTTACCTTTTCTTTTCTGGTTTTTAGCAAAGTGCGCGCGCGCATACCTTTTTGGGTGGACTAGTCTATGTCTTTGATCAAACTTAAAAATGTTAACTTAGAATACCCCGTTTATGGAACCTCTTCTCGTTCATTTAAATCGACGCTGCTTAATACTGCAATAGGGGGCATCCTTAAAAACAAAGAAAAAATACTGAATGTTCAGGCGCTTAAGGACTTAAGTTTTGAGCTCAAAGAGGGTGATAGGCTTGGTCTTGTAGGCCATAACGGAGCTGGAAAGAGTTCTCTTCTTCGATTACTTGGTGGAATCTATAGCCCCTCTGCAGGGGAATTCCAGATTTCTGGGAATACGAGCTGTTTATTTGATGTGATGGTTGGATTGGATTCTTCTCTTTCTGGCACGGAAAACATTAAGTTGCGAGGTTTGATTCACGGGTTTTCCTCCAAAAAAATCCAAAACGCAATCCCAGAGATTGTTGAATTTGCAGAGCTTGGAGCCTTTATCAAAATGCCATTAAGAACCTATTCCTCTGGAATGCTTTTGCGGCTTGGATTTTCGATTGTGACCCATTTTAGAACAGATATTTTGCTAATTGATGAAGTGGTGAATGTCGGAGATGCTGGTTTTATATTAAAAGCAAAGCAGCGGATGAGGGAGTTGGTTGACGATACAAAAATTGTGGTCATTTCTACTCATGATCATCAAATTATTAAAGAGTTTTGTAATCGCGTTTTATGTTTGGAGCATGGTACGGTAAAATTTTTGGGGTCTGTTGATGAGTTTTTTAGGAGGTAAAGTGAAGGACAAAGTAAAGGTGAAAAAGGCGCTAATTACGGGAATTACGGGACAAGATGGTTCTTACCTTGCTGAGTTTTTATTAGAAAAGGGATATGAAGTTCACGGACTTATTCGTAGAACTTCATCCTATAATTTAGATCGGATTGGACATCTATGTTCCAGAAGCGATCTTAAGAAACGTTTTTTTATTCATGAAGGGGACTTAAGTGATGCATCGAGTCTCCAAAGAATTGTTCGTGCGACCTGTCCTGATGAAGTATACAATTTAGCTGCTATGAGTGATGTCAAAGTCTCATTTGATAGTCCTGAGTATACAGTCGATGTTGATGCTATCGGGACCTTTCGATTAATGGAAGCGATTCGTTTTACTTGTCCAGCGGCCAGATTCTATCAAGCATCTACATCGGAACTGTATGGAAAAGTAAGGGAAATTCCTCAGACAGAGACGACACCTTTTTACCCAAGATCTCCCTATGCAGTTGCAAAGCTATGTGCTTATTGGGCTGTAATAAATTATCGCGAAGCCTACGGAATGTACGCTTGTAATGGCATTTTGTTTAATCACGAAAGTCCAAGAAGAGGAGAGGGATTTGTTTCTAGAAAAATCACCTTGAGTGTAGCTAAAATCAAAGCAGGTCTCCAGAGAACGCTGGTGCTTGGAAATCTCGATGCTAAAAGAGATTGGGGGTATGCTAAAGATTTTGTTGAGGGAATGTGGCAAATGTTGCAAAGCAGCGATCCTGATGATTATGTTTTGGCAACGGGTGTGACGACAACAGTAAGGGATTTTGTAGAACTTGCTTTTAAGGAAATCGATATTGAGCTGCGGTGGGAGGGGAAAGGATTTGAAGAGAAAGGGTTTGATGTGACAACAGGAGCTCTCTTGGTGGAAACGTCTCCTGAGTTTTCTCGCCCAACTGAAGTGGATCTATTAATCGGGAGCCCCTTAAAGGCAAAGAAGCAACTGGGATGGGAACCCAAAACTTCTTTAGAGGAGCTTGTTCGTATTATGGTGGCGTCGGATTTGAAGATTGTACAGCGATTAGCGCATTTAGAACCCGTTTTGGCCTAAAGGAACCATGAACATCCCGAAAGTAGCAAAAATTCTTATAACAGGAGCAAATGGCCTTGTAGGAAGCGCACTCATTGAAGAGCTGCGCAAACAGGGATATGAGAGTCTCTATCCGTTGACAAGACGGGACTGCGATTTAACGAGCTTGTCGGATACAAAATCCATTTTCATGACGATTCGTCCAGATGTTGTATTTCATAACGCAGCAGCCGTTTATGGGATTGGGGGAAACTGTAAAAACCGGGCAAAGGTCTTTTTAGACAATATTCTGATAAACACTCATGTTATCGAGGCTTCCCATCTTTGTGGAGCAAAGAAGGTTGTCGCAATGGGGACTGTTGCTGCCTATCCCAATCCTAAAATGGAACCTGTAGAGGAGCATCAGATCTGGGATGGTCCTCCTCACGGTTCTGAAAGTAGCTATGGCCACGCAAAGCGCGCAATGCTTGCGCAACTTCTTGCATATCAAGAAAATTATGGCCTTGATTTTTGTTATGCGATCTCGACTAATCTGTATGGTCAAAATGATAAATTTGATCCTCGCTCTGGTCATGTAATCCCCTCTCTTATTCGTAAGTTTCATGAGGCGAAGCAAAAGGATGAGGATGTCGTTATTTGGGGAGACGGAACGGCCGCAAGAGATTTTCTTTACTCGAAGGATATGGCAAGAGCGCTTGTTTTGGTTATGAATGGATTTTCTGGTCCGATTAATATTGCAACTGGTAAAAAGTGCATGATTCGAGATGTAGTAGAAGTCTTAACTGATTTTTATGAAATGAAAGGTCGAGTGCGATGGGATGCTGAGATGCCCAACGGGAGAAACTTTTATCAGGTTGATCTCACTCATCTACGGTCTCTTGGATTTGAGTCATGTTATTCCATGAAAAAGGGGTTAGTAGAGACATTAGAGTGGTTTAATTTGACATGCGAACAAAATCTCTCCATAAGGTAGATGAAGATCATGAAGAAAGAAAAATTAGCTATCGTTAGCAGTCATAGCGACTTTTGTGGGAATGCTAGTTATACAAAAGCTCTTGGTGACGGACTTGCTAAGTACTACGACCTGACAGTGGTTTCGTTGAATGTAGAGATTTTGCGGAAAGGAAGCTCTAGAAGAGTTCGTCAGTACATTGATCTTCTCTGTGCAGAGTTGCAGTCATTTGATTGTGTAAATATTCAGTTTGAGGCAGGTCTTTTTGGCTTGTCTCTTTCGGGAATTAGGAAGAATCTTTTTCAAGTTGCTAGGGCAAGTAAAAAAGTTGTTCTGACTATGCATCGGATTGATGGGGAATTACGGTATCCAAGTGTCTCACATGCTGGAAAAATTTTGCTCAGCAGTGGATTGAAGCGATTATTTAGAAGTTATATTGAAGTTTATGCTAACAATCGATGTGTATCCCTCTACAGTAAAGTCGTACGTTTTTGTATGAAATACAAAATGCCAATTATAGTACATACGCAGAGGGATAGGAAATATATTAAGCAGAGGTTTGGATTTGATTTAGTATTTGATCATCCTTTGTGCTTCTATAATCAGTCTTATATTCAATCTTTAGCCAAGTCTTATTCTAGGGATGATTTTCATCAAGATTTTTTCTTAGACTCAGATTCTATTTATATTGGAATTTTTGGATTTATTAGTAGGTATAAGGGGCACAAGACTGCAATCAAAGCTCTTAAGCTCTTGCCTCCAAAGTATAAACTTCTTATTTTCGGAGCTCAGCATCCACATACAATTGCAGTTGGAGAAAGCATCAACCCAGATCTTCGTGTTTTGCTTGATCTTGTAGATGATCTTGATCTTTCGAATCGGGTAGCCTTCCATAGAATTGGAAGCGATACTGAATTTTTAAAATCACTTTTAAACTGTGACTTTAATGTGCTTCCTTACCTGGAGGTAAATCAAGGGGGGTCTGGGATTGCTGCGCTTTCTCTTGAAACGAATTCAAATGCCATTTTTTCTCAGAATAGAGCTTTTTTTGAGCTGGAAAAGTATGCGCCGGAGGTCTTCAAGATGTTTTCGATAGGCAATTACAACGAGTTGGCGAATGCAATTCTGAGTTATCATAAGGAAAAGTTTTCTCCTCATCTAGAGAAATATCACAATACCTATAATTTATCTACGAATGTAGAGCTGTATAGGAGACTTTTGTCTCGAAATTTCTCCAGTTCTTTATCCCAAAATCTTTCAATGCTTGGGTCACGTAAAGACTGTCGTGTTTGAGTGATTCGAATTCGTTCTTTTTCAAGATTGTCTCCTTGAGGAGCCACTGATCAATTCATTTACCGAATCTTTCCGCGCTTTTTGACAGCTTTTGACTTTTTCGAACTCACTAACTTACAAAAGTTTAGATTCGTTCGAAAAAATCAAAATCTGTTGAAAAACCATCGAAAACCTTCGGTAAAGCAATGAATCAGTGGCTCCTTGAGATGTGGTTCATTAGTCATTTCTTGACATTCATAAAGTATTTTTTCTACACTCTCCCTTTGATTTTTTAGGAGAAGCAAAATGTTAAGGTTTTTTTTCTGGTTATCATGTTTATCTCTCTGGACGTCTCTTTTTGCCTCCTGGCAAAGCGAGTTAAATGAAAAGCTCGCTAAAGGGGCGATTCCTGAATGGATGTTTGAGCAAATTGAGGAAGATTTCGCTCCTTTCCAAAGAACGGGGATTACTGAGGAGGCTGTTCGCAAGACAGTGGAACAATATCCGCACCTTGGTTTCATTATATGCAAGATTAGAAAAGGGAAGTTTTCTTGGACCTGTCATCCGATTGAAGAACGAGAGGATACGAGAGTAAAAAGATTTGCAGAGAGCATGAAACAGCTTGCAAAAGCAGTTCGTTTGCCAGATATGTACTTCCTTACGCATATCGGAGAGAGCTTCTGTGATGTCGCCCCTGCTCCCGTATTTTCTTGGTGCAAGCACAAAACATGGAACTCTTCTACTGTGTGTATTCCCGATTATGAAGCTCTGTCTGGGAATTATGATTTTGCTGAGAAAATACGCGAAGGGATTCGCCAATACCCATGGGAGAAAAAACAAAATAAAGCTTTTTGGAGAGGAGGAGCTTCTGGGGGGTGGGGGTTCGATTTTTTACCCCGTTTGGAATTGGTTCAAGTATCTTCTTGTTTTCCCGAATTACTTGATGCAAAATTTACAGAAATTTTCCCATTTCAGGAAGAAAGAGAGAAGTTTACTCCCCATCTAGGAACCCCTATTTCGGTGACGGATCACTTGCAGTACAAATACCAAATTTTAGTAGATGGCCATGTCTGTGCTTTTTCAAGAGCATACTGGCAACTCCTTTCAGGATGCGTAATCTTCAAAAATGAGTCCCCTTGGTACCAGTGGTATTACAGGGTTATTCAGCCGTATGAACATTATATTCCGTATCAAGCAGATGCTAGTGATCTAATCGAGCAACTGCAATGGGCTTCGGATCATGATGATCAGGTGCGCGCAATCGCTCAAAATGCAGCTCATTTTGCTGAAAACAATTTAAGGCATTCTGATATTATGCTTTATGTTTATCTGCTGTTTCAAAAATATGCAGAGCTTCAAAGGTAAATTGCGTTTGGCTAGTAGACTGATTCCAAAATAACCTTTCTTTCTAGCAGTGTGGAAGCTGTCAAAAATTAAGTCGCGTAAGTGGTATAGTATTAGCGATACAATATCACTTACGCGATTTGATTTTTGACGCTTTGACGCGGTAGAAAGGAAGGTTATTTTGGAATCAGTCTACTAGTGTGTGAAGGTGGCCAAATTTGGACGATCATAAATTTCTACACCGCCTGTGATTGTTCAAAATTTGGCGCTTTGCACCCGTCTCAAGGATGGGATTAATAAGAAAATCTGTTTTCTGTATAGATCTTTACCCATCCAGGGGGGAAAATGTCTTCGCCTGTCGCCCCTAGTTGCCAAAAGTGAGGGACGATAACAACCTTATCAGGGTTTCCGTTTAACCACGCTCCCCACCACGAAAAAGTTGATTCAGGAGAGACTACTTGGTGATGACACAAGGAGAGAAAATACAAGTCTATATAGTGAGGATTTTCCTTAATAAACTTTATCTTTCGGTTGCATGGGGGAAAGTTTTTTTTCACCCAATCAGGCGCGTCGGAAAAAACAAGAAATGTGTAGTTCTCCGGAAAGTAGTTTATTGCATCGATAAAATATTGCCAAGTAGCTCCTCCTAAAAACCCGACATGGTCAGGAAGTCTCGCTGAAGGCATGAATGTTCTAATGTGGACGCCTACGGTCGGTGTATCGAATAAGGTCTCTAGTTTTCCGTACTTTTTTTCGATGTAATGAAGGATTTTTTCCGATGGAGCAAATATTTCTCTGATATAATCTCTGTGATGAACGAAATACTTCTCATTTTGGAAATGTCCAGAAAATCGCATATTTGCCTGCCCCGTATCAGGAACCGGGGAATACGTACAGACCTCGCTCTGAAAATAGTCTTCAAAGTGAATTCCATGACTCGGGGGTAAAACCCGTAGACGATGAAAGACATGTTGAAAGTTTACATCTAACTTAGCTGCTCCAGAAATACCATAAAAAATAGGGTCGCAGTCGTTGTCCAAAGCATATGCAATCACATGTGCAATTTCGAACATCTGGTTGCCCAATTCTCCAGAGAAATTACAGGTAACAGATCTTTTTTCTTCTGCTTGTCCCCGCGCTAAAAAAATGCATGCAAAAAAGCCCATAGCTGTTAGGGCTCGCCCTATTTTTATCATACGATCCTCCTAAATACCCTCTTAGATATGTTCCATAGTGGTTTTTTTCTACAGATAGTAGGCGCTCGATAGTATCAAATTTTTTTTAAATGATATACCCAAATCAACTCCAAGTTTTGAGTTGATTTGGGGGTAAACTTTTTAGGACATCGAGTTTGTTGGTGTTGGAGAAAAATAGACGTTCTCAGTACGATGAAAAATAAAATTCAAAGGCCTGCCAAAATATGCTTGGAGGTAGAAGGGCCTTTCAACTAATAGAACGGAGAAAGTGAGAAACTTATTGAAGCTATTCAAACCATCCCCGCTTACGAAGAACTGGAAAAGAACATTGCTTCGAAGCATTTCCAAGAAAATGGGATTGTCGGTAAGAGACAAACTACACACGGAAGAAACTAAGGTTGTGAATACAATCGACGAGAAATTGAATGATCACCCAATGTTTCTTCCTCCTATCGTGTTTGGAAGTGATTCTTCTGTATTTATTCATACTGTAGATCGTCAGAGATTATTACTTGATATGCAAGAGCTGTTCATGGCTTTACATTTGTTAGAGCACAGGGAATGGGAGATTCACGTGCGTAATGGATTGCGAAAAATGCTAAAGCCAGGGGGGGCTTTTGTTGATGTTGGTGCAAGTATTGGGGTCCATAGCCTGTTTGCTGCTGCTTTAGTTGGGGAAAATGGGTCTGTTTTAGCAATAGAACCTCATCCAAGAGTATCAGCGATTCTGAGCAAGAACGTGGATATCAATGGTTTTTTAGATAGAGTGAAGATCATACAAGCCATTGTTTCAGACAAAACGTGTTCTAGTGTTTCTTTCGAGTATTTGCGAGAACATCCAGCAATGTCTGGCATGGAGGTTCCCAAGAGATTAAAAGATGCATACAAGGGATCTGTAGAAGCAATCACAGTCAGGAGTGTGTCGCTTGATGACTTATTGTGCGGAAAAGACTTCAACTTCCCTCTGGTTAAGATTGATGTTGAGGGATTTGAGTATAAGGTATTGCAAGGGGCTCGCCGAGCCATAGAAGAGTATCCGGAATTATGCTTTATTATTGAGTATGAGAGGAAAATTGCAGACGAGGTAATGTATAAAGATGTTATCGATGATGTATGTTGCTTTTTTTCCAACTATGGTTTTTCTATATACAAGTTACTCGATGAGAATTTTCAGAAGTTAAGTTTCTCTGAGCTAAAACAAGAAATCAGGGGAGACTATCTCTTTGTTCGTGAGTGAACAATTTCGGTATATACCGAAGATAAGACCATCGCATAACTGGGGTCTGTCCAAAAAAACCGCTTTTCGGATCTTTTGAGAAGACCCCAGTTATGCGATGGTCTCAAAATGCTCTAAAAGTCAGTTATAGATTATCTAATATTTTGCACTTGGGTGCCTCAGAGTGAAGAATTGCAAAAAAGTTTGAGTAGTTGTAATCCTCTACTGAATCCTTCCATGGGGAAATAAGCTCTAGCCCATAGGGACTTATGCGAAAGACTACGAAACCTGCGTGAGAAAGAAGCTGTACTGTTTGCTTGAGAGTGGTGTTCGCATCGTAATACGCCTCTCCGTATTCAAACTGCAGGGCTGTTATTTTATGCTCGCGAAGCATTCTTTCCGCTCCCTGTAAGACTCTGAGCTCTGCTCCTTCTGTGTCAATCTTCAAATAATCAATTTTTTCGATTCCCCTCTGTTCGCAAAAATGGTCTATTGTCTCTAAAGGAACTTGGATTGTCTGGTATTCACGAGCAAACATCTGACGATGAATGAGGCCACTTAAAAAAGAGCCATGATCAAAATCACCCTTCAGAAAAAAAGTGTCTGTCCCAACGTGATTCGAAATAGCAACGTTGAACTCCTTTCCAAGAGCTCCCTTTTTTTTCGATTTTAAAAAGAAAAAATGTTCTGGAATCGATGCTGCACTATTAGAAGAAGTTGAAAGGCTGGTTATGCCGATACCGGAAGCTCCGATTTGAGACTTGACTACCGCCTTTTTATATCCTTTCTTACGTTCTCTATGGTTTTTTCTTCATTGTATG
>CBDUSP010000055.1:0-10318 GCA_965370365.1 uncultured bacterium
CAGGGAAAAGCTCCTGCATCAACTCTTCCTTCTTCGCATTCGGTACAATCTGAATCCGCGAATCAATCATCGCAAGCGCATCAGGAGCGCTCTCAACCATACACCCAGTAACCGCCAACTTCGCCTTTGGATGCTTCCTAAGCAATGACCGAATCTGATGCCTCGACGAACTATCCGCAGACTCCGTAACCGTACACGTATTCACAATACAAAGATCCGCTTCCTCTCCATCAAGAGCCGGAGCATACCCCATCTTCTTAAGCTGATCCGTATACCCCTGCGACTCGTACTGGTTCGTTCGACATCCAAGTGTGACTATTTTGAATTTTTTCATAGTAATAGGAAGTGATTATGCCATGATAATAAGAAATTAACAAGGGGACTTCGTCCCCTAAGGGGCTCCGCCCCTTAAACCCCGGCAAAGGAACAAGTCCCTTTGCAATCCCCTGTGTTTTCTTGATACTTCTTAGCTAGCTTCAAAAAAAACTCCCATTTCTCTTGGGGAGAGGTTCTTTCTAAAATTTCATTGATATCATAAAAAAGAAGATTACACGCAATTTCCTCTTGCAAATCAAGCTCTGCAAGAGCAGTGGACCCTTTTTTCTTCCCAGAGAGGACCTCTAAACAATCAATAACACAAGCAAGACTGCTCGTGAGCTCTTTCATCTTCTCCGGGATGATTTGAGAGGTATTTTCAGGCATCTTTATAATCTTTTTTTGAATCATAGATGGAAAGTCATAGTCTCTTTCTAATTTAAAAGAATCGAGGGGTCTATAGGGCACCCCTCTAAGTGGAAGTCCTTCCTCGGAAGTGTTGAAAAACTCAATCTCTTTATGCTTTTTCGCAAATGCAGCGAGGCTCTGCGCCTCCATTACCCATCTTGTCGCTGTATGGATTGTCTGCCCCGCAGAATTTTTCCTCCGCAAAATACGATCTGCTGCACTCTTTTCTATATCCAAAGCAGAAAAGGAAATCGTCTCTTCTTGTGTGACTCCGCTTGCGTAATGTTTTCCTTTTGTGTAAGCAAGATCTACCCCGCTAAACATGATTGTAGTACACCCAAAAAACGCAGCAAGAGCTGTCGCAATTGGCGTAACTGCAATGGACTCTATGGGTAAAGTTTCCCCAATGAGTGGCTCTTGCAATCCAAGCTCTTCCTCCATCCAAAGTTCCGTTGCTCCCCCAATCCCACTTCGCATATACCCAAAGGGACCATTGCATGTTTGAAAAATGGAGGGGTGGACCCTTGTTGAATAAATGAGAGGAGTATCAAAAGCAAAGCTGTTTTTAAACCGCCTGTATTCTTCCAGATTCGGATCGATCGCCACTCCAAAATGGATCGGAACTCCTTGCGAACTCAATGCTGCAAGCGTAGACCCCCCTGCGATGATAAGTGCATGGTTTGAGAGTTTTTTAAGGTAGGGAATTGCCTCCTGAAGAGAGGGTCCAGCTCCACAAACAATTGCAGGCATCCCTTTAAATGCATCTTTTAAGTGGTTTACATAGAAGGAGTTTGGAAGGTGGCGCAGGTTTTGAACAAAATTTTTAAAGGGCTGATATCCATGCAAACGGTCTTGATGGAGCGCGTGAGATAGGGTGGATTTTCGAAGCAGATCAAGTTTGAATTTGCGAAATGCGGCCCCCTGCTTGGAAGGGATTGCGACAACCTCTATTTTCTGCAGAGGAAACTTTTCAGCAAGCGCTCCTTTTTCCAACTCAAGATGAACCTGCGGATCTTCAATGAGATGACGGCTATGAGGGCACGATAAAAAATGGGCAAAATGCCCCTCATGCTCCTCTAGAAAAATGAGCTTTCTCTCTGGTTTCTCATGGAGCCACTTTTTGAGCTGAAAATAGGGAGCACCACCGCCTAGGCCGTATATGTAAATAGCAGTTGCATGACCCACATCGAAGGGTTTTAGTGACTCTAGCTTGGTTTCTTGTATCTTCCAACTTCGATGTATAAGAGAGAGAAGCGGATATCTTTCACTTAAAAGAGAGGTTTGTTCCTTAGCAGTTGGGATCACAGCTTCTTCAATGAGAAAGCTTTTTGGCTTTGCTTTTTCCCCTTCTACACGAACATTGATTCCTTTTTCATCGAGGTAGGTAATTTCCTCGACTAAGACACCTTTTTCATTCCAGCGCTTGTGAGTCCCAACAGGTTTTCCTTGCATGTAAGATCCTGAGTCGATGAGAATCCCCTCTTCTGTCCACATCTCATCGAGTCCTTCACGAAGGTTATCTTGAAAGCAAACAGAGCGCTTGAGCTTTCCATTTGGCCAGTAAAGCTTAGTTGATTGCATTGAGATGTTCCTGTAGGACTTGTTCGAAAAAAAGCTTCTTATGGATTTCCATTTTCTCTTCGCTCTCTGATGGTTTATATTCCCTTGCAAATACAGGCCTCCAAAGCTTCCAAAGAGGAAGGAGTAGCTCCTCATAAATGGAATCCTCTTTTCTTTGAAGAGCCTCTTTCCACGGAGAAAATGAAATCGGCTCATGGATCCTAGTTTTTGAAAGTGCTTGCCCTATTTTTAAATTGGGCATCTCTTTTAACTGAAGCTCTGTAAGTTCGCACTCAGGGAAATAGGAATGCCCCCCCGAAGTTTTGAGAAATTCTACCTCGGGATTCTTAGCTGCAAGATCCTTCATCCAGGAAACTGCCGCCGCCCAGTCCGGTTGGTCTTCTTCAGATTCAGACACATCAAATGCATACTTTTTATTACCGCTATAACAGTAATCCATGCCAGAACAGATAATCGGATTGCATCCGAGAAAAGTGGCAAGCTGCGCCATAAAATTACCAACTGTCCATCCACTATCAAAGGATGAAAAATCTTGGGATAGAAAGTTCAAAAATGAAAAATGACTCTCAGGGGCAAGAATTCTTTCCCCTTCCCATGAAATAGGGTGCGCCCTTGCTTGGAAAAACAAAGGGATTTCTGGATGCTTCGGGCTAAAGGGCAAAGGGTTTTTATCCAGAATTGCCCCAAAATGGGGCTTGCATGGGATCTTTTCAAGACCGTGGCCTCCTGCAAAAATAAGTGCTTTATTTTGAAAAGAGGCAATGTGAGGAGCGTCTTTTTCTAGCGAGGGACCCGCCCCCACTAAAATCGCAGGAATCCCATCAAATGCCCCTTTTAAATCTTGGATTAAGCGAAAAGGCTTTGAGAGGTTTTGTTTCGCATTTTGGGCAACAGAGCACCCAAAGTCCGCTGCATCACTTAAAAGAAGAGACGCAAGGCGATGCTTTTCAAGCAACGTCTCTTGAAAGTTAGGAAATAAAGGAGAGTCGCTTTTATTGATGATTTCTAAAGGAAAGAGAACAGCATCTTCTGCAATGCGCGTTGCAATTGAATGGATTTGCAAGGGAGACTCAAGAAGATAGGTTTTTACTTGAGGATGATCGACTTGTGAAACAGCATCATCTACGAAGACAAGCCTTCTTTGAACATCTTCTTCAAGCCAAGTAATCTTCTCTTGGATAAATTGTTTTGAAAAACCGAAGCAACAAAGAATCATAGTACTTTTATAAGATCTGTATATTTTGGCAGGAAGGGTACTGAGGCAATTTTATCCCCTTCTCTCCAGAAGGTTTTTGCCTTTTCTCCTTGAATCACGCATAAAAAGGGAGCTCCCACGCTAAAGTTGTATCCTTCAACTTGCGCTTCGGGAATCTCTCCTTCGTCTTGCGCCTTACACTCCACAATCAAAAGAGGGGTGAGCCCCTCATTTCCTGGAGTATAGCAAAGAATATCGACTCTTCTTGAAGGGTCCCCAAAAACTTGTTTTTGCGATAGGCTTTTGATCGATTTTTCAACAGCCAAAAGACCCTTTGGATACGCCAAAGATTGAGTCATCGCAAGGATCCACTTCTGCCGGACTCTCTCTTCTGGCGTTGCAGATACATGCCGGCACCGAATCGGATCCCAAAGGGTCGTCATTCAGCCTGAACAAGACCGTAGTTGCGATCTTCCCTGCGGTAAATGACTTTCATCTTCTGGTCTTCTTCTGAGCGGAAAATAAGGAATGGAGAATCCATGATTTCCATCTTCATCACCGCTTCGTCTTGCGTTAGCGTCTTTACAGGCATCGTCTCTTTTGCAACGACCTTGTGAAGCTCGAGCTCCTCTGCCTCTATACGGACTGTTTCCGCAACAATCTCATCGTTGATTTCTTTTAAGTCATCTTTGAGAGGGTCGATCACATTGACGTGGATGTCGACAGTTGATAAGTCTTTGAACCTGCGAGATTGGAGTTTGCTTTTGTACTTACGAATGAGAGAAATGATTCGATCTGTTGCACGATCAATCGCAGAGTAGATATTATCTGTACTTGCATTTACTTTGATTTGGAAGTGAATAAAATTCATCAAAATGGAGCAGGTCTGTTCGAGTTTTTGCGCATCTAAAGTGACGTGAACATCAATAATTCGATCTGCAACTTTTTCAATTCTCGAGAGTTTTTCAAACACATAGCTTTTCATCGCGTCTGTGATCTGGATGTGCTTGCCAACGACAGCTAGATTGTATTCCTGTCCTTCGAACTTATTCTTTTCCATACGACCCCACTTTTGTATATGCTGTAGCATACCATGGAAGAAAAAAAAACAGAAGGCCTTTTACTTCAGGCGATTCCTTATCTTGGGAATCAAAAGATCCTGAAAGTCTTGAGCAAAGATGAGGGGCTCCTTTCTTTTTTCGTCAAAAAGAAACAGCTCGTAACACTTGCAAACCCATTTCTCAAAGCCGAGTGGGTCTACGCCTCTGGCAAAGGAGACATGCATCTTATCAAGGACATCTCCAGCCAAGACAGTTTTGAGGATTTACGCTCATCTTTTTCTCTCATTCAAGCAGCAGGCCAGATCGCGCAATCTATTTTAAAATCCCAGTTGCCCGGTAAAAACAGCCAGGGTATCTACGCGTTGAGTATCGCTTTTTTCGAAAAACTCCCTCAGTTTTCTCGTCCGGAGACTCTTCTTGCGAGCTTTCTCTTAAAAACTCTACTCCATGATGGTCTTTTAGGCCTTGAAAATGTGTGTGACTGTGGGAAACAAGCGCTTTATTTGGGAAGTGAAGGGAGTCATTGCTCCTCTCATCAAAGACCAGGCAGCCTCTTGTTCTCCCCTGAGGAGTGGAAAACCCTCCACAAACTTACCTTTGCAAGAAAATTTCAAATCCTTCGGGATCTGGAACTTAACAAAGGCATTCACGAGAAAGTCGAACAATTATTTTCTTTACTGATTAGGTAGCGTCGTCAAATTCAAGTTCTGTCGATTTTTAGGTTCTTTTGATCGAACAAGTCCTTGTGCATCTGTGTAAAGTCTTTATACGCATACCCGATGAATTGGACACTTCTGTAGGGATCAAGCAACAGTATGAGTTGGCCGACATAATTAACAGCCTTATCCTTTGGAAGGATTTCATCATTGTTAAGAATTACCACCAGCTTCTTGCAGACATTCCATACTTCGTGTTCTACGTCTTGGTCTATTTTTTGTGGTATTGCTACGCCCGTCAACCGTTGATTTATGCTATTAATGAGTCGTTCTATAAGTGTTTCACAGCGTGTTTTCTCTCTTTGTACCGGACAAATCTCTTGAGCATTCTCAAGTTGCTGGTTTTTAGGAAGAACAGGATCGCAGCTGACGCTGCGGCAGGATTTCGCTAGAGGTTTAAATTGCTTAGCCTGTAATAGGAGCAAGCAAAGATCTTCTTCTTCTTGAATATTCTGCGTGGCTTCTATCCGAACAAATAATTGCTCTATTTTGTTAGCGTCGCTAGCCTCTGTATCACGCTCCAAAGAATACTTATACAACATTTGAACAGCTGGGGAATAAGTCTTCTTGGCAATTTCCTCGATCTGAGGAAAGGCAGTTCCGTTTCTTAGTGAATCAAACTTGCTACCCAAAATTATCGCTTTAAACACCTTACTCTTTGGAATGCTCTCCAGCACTTTTCTCACGACGTTTTGTTGTACGGGACAGCCCTGACAGCTTGCGTAATGCAGGTCATCGAACATGGTTTGAACAAGCTCATCCCTATGCCCAAGAGTAAGCTGATCAAAAACAGTATCGTTAGTAAGCCTACAATCTGAAGCAACCTTCTTAACATCCGCTTCGAACACCTCTGCATTACAGCTATGTACAGAGGGCCACTTTACCCTTAGTAGGTCTTTGTCTGAGTCATACAGGTTACATTTTATTACGCGTTTTGGTGTAACAGAACTGTCTGCGAATGTCACCCCGGGGATGTCTTCGTCTGCGACTGACCTCTTCAGGAGGGATAGGAGTTTGTCTACGAATGTCACCCCATCGGGGATGTCTTTGTCTGCGACTAACCTCTTCAGGAGGGATAGGAGTTCGCCTGCGAATATCCCCTCCCTGGGTTTTTCTTCGTCTGCAACTGACCCCCTCAGGAGGGATAGGAGTTCGCCTGCGAATGTCCCCTCCTTGGGGGTTTTGTTGTCTGCGACTGACCTCTTCAGGAGGGATAGGAGTTCGACTGCGAATGTCACCCCATCGGGGATTTCTTCGTGTGAAACTGACCACTTCCGGGGGGGTAGGAATTCGCCTGCGAATGTCACCTTCTTGGAGTTTTCTTTGTCTGCAACTGACCCCTTCAGGAGGGATAGGAATTCGCCTGCGAATGTCACCCCATCGGGGATGTCTTTGTCTGCGACTGACCTCTTCAGGAGGGATAGGAGTTCGCCTGCGAATGTCACCTTCTTGGGGTTTTTTTGGTCTGTAACTGACCCTTTCAGGATGGGTCGGCATTCGTCTTTAACTGACCCCTCCCAGAGTATGCGGCCATCCCAAAACGCAGGGGCAGCAGACGTGATCCCCTCACGCCCTTTGTTTAAGACACACACACCCCCCGATAGGAGTTGAGGAGCAGGAACTTGAGCAGGAACTTGAGGAACTTGAGTACAGCGAAAGATTGGGGGGCTAATACTACTCATTATGACAACTTCCTTTCGGAGACACTGCTTCGGCCAAAGCAGTTATTCAGTGTCTCTTTTCATTTTCTAACCAGGTTTTTAATACAAACAACCTTATGCTGTTTAATTAAAAATCATTATAACATGTAATAACAAGCAAAAACAAGTCAATAATAGATACAACAACACTTCTACGGCGGACAAAAAATTTACAACCGCCGTAATGCACTAATTTACAACAACTTAAGGAGCCACTGATCAATTGCTTTATCGAAGGTTTTTAGGGCAGATTTTCGCGTTTATAGTGGGAGATTTGCAGATGCAAAAAAGCTGCACCGAAAGGGACTCGAACCCCTAACCCCTTGGTCCGAAGCCAAGTGCTCTATCCATTGAGCTATCGGTGCAAGAATTGGGTTTAGATATAAATGCGAAAGGGGGGACTCGAACCCCCATGGGCTTGCGCCCGCTACCACCTCAAGGTAGTGCGTCTACCAATTTCGCCACCTCCGCAAATGGGTGAACAAGACTATACTAAAAGAACGAACTTCCCCTCAACAAAAAAGTTTTGATCGGATACACTTTCCGACATGATCGTCTATTCTGAAAAAATGATCGCGTTCCTAAGCCTCGTCAAAAAGACTGTGAAAGAAATCCTTGCCACAGAAGCCGGGCTGAAGGTCGCAAGGGACCGCTTTTACGACCGATCTGGACGCTTTTCTTACCCGATCCACATCGTGATTTATCATAGCAAAAATGTCCTTGGTTCCTTCGACTCCCCCTTCTACGAGATTGGCATTAATGAAGTGCTGATGCGTGCAAGCAAGACGGACTTAGAAAACGTGCTTCGCCATGAGATTGCCCACTATCTCACCTTTATCGATTATGGGTCTTTAGCTTTGCCTCACGGCTCTGAATTCAAAGACTGTTGCTTGAAGTTTGGGTGGGGAGAAGATGTGTATAAGGCAAGCATCTGCCTTGAAACAATCAACGCCCCAACGCATGAAAAAGCGGCTGTTTTTAGAAAAGTCCAAAAGCTTATGGCCCTATCAACAAGTTCAAGCCAAAATGAGGCAGAATCTGCGATGATCAAATCACAACATCTCCTCTTAAAGCACAACATTGATACAAGGCATCACGAAGAAGACGGCGAACAAGCCTTCCTCAAAAGAGTCCTGATGCAGAAAAGAAAAACCGCTAAAATGGACGCGATTGGGAAAATTTTAGAAACCTTTTTTGTAAGCATCGTCTATCACAAAGCGATGACAGGAATTTATCTCGAGGTTTTAGGAGACAAGGTCAATGTCGAAATTGCTGAATATGTAGCACACGTCCTTGACAGTGAGCTCGAGAATCTCTGGCAAAAAGCTCAAGAAACCTCTCATTTGAGGGGATCGGTTGCAAAAAACTCCTTCTTCAGGGGGGTTGCAAAAGGATATTGTGACAAAATCGAGGTCCTTAAAAAAGAATTTAGCGAGGATACAACGCGCGCGCTCCTTGTCATAGACAAAAAGCTCAGCAGAGCAAGAGCAATGGCCTATAGGCGGCTTTCTTCCAGCACGAGCTCTGCCAGACACTCTCAAGAAGCAGGGCTTCTCGGCCAAAAAATGGGAAAAAATCTGAACATCCAACCGGGAATCCAAAAAGCTCCCTTCTTAAAAAAACTACTTCCCAAATTCTGAAATCCAAGCATCTGGTGAAAGAGATGACCCCGTCACATGCTTTACAAGCGTATCCCAAGAAAAACGGTTTCCCGGTTTAAAAAGCTTTTCTTGAAGAAACACTCCTGCTTTTTTATTCGCAATTTCTGAAGAGCCTGTTTCCCTTACAAGAGCTTCTTGAATCGATGATGCAAACATCTCGCCGAGGAGATAGCTAAAGTAATAAACAGGGGCAAGCCCGATATGATATTTTGCAGCCCAGTCCGGGGCTTTTTCTCTTCCCTTTGGTTTTCGGACTTTTTGGTATTTTTCTACGCAATTCCACCAAAGTGCATTTAAGTCTTGTTTTGGATCCCGATATAACCCGCGTTCAAATTCCGTCATGACAAGCACCCACCTGCTAAAGATGAGCTGACGGCGTTTCAGGCTCTTTTCCGCCTGCTGCATCAATGCTGGACTTTTCCCAGGGACAAGCAAAGGGAGGGATCCCGTGCGATACGCCTGTCTTCCTGCAAGAAGGGCCATTGCTTCTGTTGTAAATATGTGAGGAAATTCTCTTAAACTCCAAGGAAGCGATTGATCAACTCCAAGATCATAGATAGCATGTCCATATTCATGAAGCACAGTCTCTAGCCACTTAATCGAGGAAGATACGTTATTGAGTGTCCTCACGTCCCCTTCCCGATCCACATCCATACAAAAGGCATGCTGATTTTTTCCAGACCGTTCATACATGTCGCTTTTTTCTAAGATGGATCTTACATCAATGCCCATCTGATCGTAAAACTTTGTTCCAGCAGAGACAATATCTACATCTTCTACAAGTTCATCGAGGGCTTTACTATCCAAAGGATCTTCCTGACAAAACGGCTCGCTCCAGCTCCACGGTCCTAACTCCTCAACCGAAACGCCAAATTGCTTTGCTTGAGCCGACTCAATTTCTTGCACGAGATCACTGTAGGCAACATCTGATTTTTCAAAGAGCTCATCTAGAATTTTCAAGAGCGCTTTTTCATCCACTTCCTGAAGCTCTAGCTGCATCTGGAAGTAGTCAGAATATCCAAGGCTTTTTGCAGCTGTATTTCTTAAAACGACAAGCTCTAGAATTTGGGGGGCCAGCACCTCGCCCACTTCTTTTGAGGCTTCCCATGCTTTTTTTCTCTTAGAAACATTGGTCTCTTTTTTCAAAACATCCCGAATCTCATTTTCAGAATACGATTTCCCATCAATCTTTGGTCTAAATTGGGCAAAACTCTGGGCTAAATCAGCCTCTTTTTGGGCCATTTTTTCTAAAAAATCCCGAGAGATCTGATTGGGTTTAAATAAGTGAATAAAAACATCTAGCTCCCTCTTTAAAAGAGGATCTTCAAGCGTCCCTTTCCACGAAATGAGCTTTGCATAATCAGATGGATCGCTTAAAAGAATCCGAAGCTCTGTATCTAAATCGGCTTTTAGATCCGCTGCATCTTGGGAGCCTGTGGTTTCCAAGATCCAAATCGCCTTATTGAGCTGCATGCTCTTTTTTTTGTAGATCGGAACAAAATCTTCGAGAAATTTTTCAAATGGATGTGTCATAATTCCCTTATGAAGTTACTGATTTTTTTAATTCGCGTCTATCAAGCAGCAATCAGCCCCTTTTTCGGGGAGTGTTGTCGATTTTTCCCCACTTGCTCTGAGTACTCAATCCAAGCAATTAAAAAACATGGCTCTCTGAAAGGAATCT
>CBDUSP010000056.1:0-10155 GCA_965370365.1 uncultured bacterium
AAATCAAGCAGAACGACAGCTAGAAAAACAACAAACAGAAAAACAGCTAAAAGAAAAACAGCTAAAAAAGCAACTAGCAAAACAGCGAAACGCAAAACAGCAAAAAGAAAAACAGCAAAAAGAAAGACTGCAAAGCGCAAAACAGCTAAGAAAAAGACTGCTAAAAGAAAGACAGCTAAGCGCAAAACAGCAAAAAGAAAAACAGCAAAAAGAAAGACTGCGAAAAGAAAAACTGCGAAGCGTAAAACAACACGACGCAGAAAACGCAGAACTTCTGCTGCTTCTGCAATCATGGCTCAAGAGTAGTCTTAAGTCGTTGCCTTTAAGCGAAGTAAAGAGAATCGAGCAAGACCTCAAGGTCTGCTCGATTTTTTTTTATCCTTTTATCCAGCCGGGGTGACGCTTCCTATAGATCAAATAGGGAATCAGGCACATAACTCCTAGAGATACAATGAGAAAGGCCTCATAGACAAAGAGGTTCCCCACAACGATTTGACTTGGAGGGACAAAAAACACGCAAATGGCAATAAAAGAGCTTGCCACCCCCAAAAGAGAAAAGAACCAGATCCCAAATTTCCCGAAGGGAACTTTGTAAGATCGTTTCACATCCGGGTGTGTGTAGCGCAGTCTAATTGCGGTTAAAAACATCAAAATATACATGACTAGATAAAGCTGCGCAGAGACAGCGCTCAAGATCCAAAAGGCGCTATTTGCGTCTGGTAAAATAAAAAAAGCAAGGCTTGCAATCGATACAACAATTGCCTGAAACCAGAGGAGGTTCATGGGGGTATTGTGCTTGTTAAGCCTCTGGAAAGTAGGAGGAAGGTCTCCGGCAGAGGCTGCCCGGTGGAGCGCTTTTACAGGGCCGATAATCCAGGCATTAAGCTCTCCAATAGCCCCAAAGACAATGAGCAGTCCGACCGGAATCAGAAGATAGCTTAACCCAAAATCTCTCAAGAAGAGATAGAATCCTTCAATCAATCCTTTGACAAGGGAGATCTCTTTTTCTGGAATCAAGATAGAAAGCGATAGAGCGCCGAGGATGTATAAGACAAACGATAAAATCCCTGCAATTGCGATTGCTCGTGGGTAGCTCTTGTGGGGGTTTTTTACGCTATGCACATAAGCTGCAGAGACTTCCAACCCCCCAAAGGAAAGGAATAAACTCGTAATTAGAACAACATTTTGGATGTCGAATCCAGAAGGAATAAGAGATCCCCAATTAAAGAGAATCTGCGTTGGTTTTCCTCCCAAAACCCAAGCGGCTCCCAAGGCAATAAGAAAAACACCGGGGAGAATTGTCCCTGCAATTACCCCTACAATACTGAACTTACTCGAATGTTTAAGCCCAAAGTAATTGAAGAGCGTAAACCCCCAAAACCCCAAGAGAACGAAGGACGTGAGATAGAGATTGTTGAGAGCAATTGAAGGGTAAACAAGGTATGCGAAGGATGCTGCTGAAAAGGACAAAATTGCAGGGAACCAGGTGACGTTGTGTACCCATTGCATCCAGATCGCGAAGAACCCCCAATTCTGACCGAATGCTTCTTTTACCCAGGTGTAGATGCCTCCAGATTTATGCCAGATGCTCGCTAACTCTGCAGAGATAAGGGCTGATGGGACAAGAAAAACAAGAGCGACAAGCACGAAGTAAAACGAAGATTCTAGCCCATATTGTGCGACAATTGGGAGGTTTCGAAGCGATGCCATCACCGCAAGGTTTAGCATTGCAAGCGAAAAGGTTCGGATAAATTTTTTAGGAGCTTCCATATGTGGGTTGGATTATATGGAAGTTAGATGGATATTAAAAGAAGAGTTTTTGCTAATTTAAGCAGGTTCAAGGATTGTCTGGCCTCATTTCCTCCTGGAGATACAAGAGAAAGGGAGTATCGGGTTCTTCTGGATCTTGAGTCCGGGGAGATGCGTTTTTCAGAGAAGATTCACTCTCTGCGCTACGGGTCACGGAGTAGCTCTGCTTTAAAGAATCCCAAACAGGTCCGTTTACTCGTTATTGATGAGGAAGATGGGGGAGCACGCTTTGAAATTCATGGCACTGAAGTTTTGGATCCAGATGGAGTTGTGAAGGAGACTCTTGCCGTTTTAAACGAGATGGCAAGGAAGATCTCGGGTGTTGCCTTGGATCGATTGCCAGAAAGGACTGTTCTTGAAAATCTTTCCTCGGTTCATGGTCAGATCTTTAGGCGGGAAGTTGAGAATCTTCCCGGATGGCAGGGGGACTTGACGATCGAAGAGGCGGAAAAACAACTTGAGGGTCAGGAATCCGGGACCTATCTCATCCGAAATGGAAGTGAAGTCGCTTTTATGACAAACCAAATGAAGGAGCACTATGGATATGAGGTTCATCCATACTCTCTTGTTTTTTTAAATGAAGAGGGAAAGATTTCAGAGGTTCTTTTTCTTGGGATTCCTCAAGGCTGGATTCTCTATGGCGATGAGCCTGATTTGCGGCAATACCCGGTATTTGAAGACCCTCTCGAACTGTTAAAAATGCTTGGGTTAAAGGAGAGATGAAATGGAGAAAAAACATCCGTGGCAAGCAAGACTTGGGGTTGGCATCACGATGCTCATTCTTGCTTTTATCGGGATGGTGACAACAGATGTCGATGCATCGGGGAGCTGGTCTTACTGGAAGTGGATTGTTCCTGTCTATGCCGTTTTAGCTCTTTGGCTTAGCTGGTATATGCGCAGACAGCAGGAAGTGCTTTCCCCAATCACCTTGGGTCATGAGTTTTTGCACTGGGGAGCTGTTATTGGGACCGTTTTTATTGTTTCCTACTTTGCTCAGCTTGGGACAATTAGTCGCTTTGTTGAAGGGTTGTTTGATTTGACGATCTTGAGTTTAGGGATCTTTCTTGCGGGGATCTATATCGAGTCGACGTTTTTTTTCATCGGACTTGTTCTTGCATGCTTTGCAGTTTTAAGCGCGGCTGTTGTCCAGTATCTTTACGCATATATGATTCCCGTTATCCTTGGGGTGGCTCTGATCATTACGTTTATGGTCTGGCTTGCCCATAAAAAGGCAAAAGGGGGCAAGAAATGACTATTTCTTCATTGTGCGATAGAAGAGGATTAAGAAGACACAAAGACTTAAGGCTCCAAAAACGATCGGCACCATTTTATGAGAAGCGAGTGCTCGGAAGAAAAACGACGCCATAAGAACCGTCGTAAGCCCTAGTGCTCCAAAAGTGCAAAAACGGATATTTCTTCTCATGCCAAATGAGCACGCAAGAAGCAAAACCCCAAATCCGCCTCCCGAATAGAGAGAAATCAAGCTCCCTCCCTTATAAAAGCCGATAAAGCCAAACACGATCAGCAAAATTGCATAGATACAAGTGACATAAACACTTGGTTTGTCATGTTTTTTTGTTCTCATAGATAAGTCTCCTTGCCCACAGGCGATAATCTTCTGGTATCGTTTCTCTGCTAGATGCTAATTTTTCTAGAAATTCTGGGAACTTTTCTTCGACTAAACGCATTCCCCATTCTTCTTGATCTGGCATCAGATACAAGACTTTTTTACTCTCTAATGAGACAGAGCATACCACGATCCAAGAGGAGGTAAAGGGCATAAGTAGACAGCTCGGAGATTCCTCTGTGGAGCAAAGAGCTTTTTGGATGTCTGCAAGATTTTTAATCGTTATGAGGTCTCCTTGATAGCCCTCTCTCCTATGACAACCTGCGCTTTGATCCCATGCGTTAATGAATTGCTTTTCTCTGTTTGCAATGCGAGCCTCTTCGAGCGCCATTTTATATTGCTCTTGAAGCTTCGGGGACGGTTTGTGAATTTTTCTCCACGCGCATATAGTGCTGGTTGCGTTTTCCCATCCAATATTTGTAGATGGGAAGCTTGTAGAGGTTTTTTCAGCCTTTTTAGTCCTAACTATCAGTACACTGCGCCCGAGCTTCATGTCATCTACGCGGGCACTAGATTTCAGCCAAGTATTTTCCTTCCACGATTTTTCGAAGGATTGTATTTCTTTGCTAATTTGCTTGCTTTCCTTCGGGTCATAGTAGGTTATCTTGTTACTCTCTTGTGAGATGGAGCATGCAAAAACCAAGCGATCCTCAAATGGAATAACAATCGCAGTGGATGAGTCATCACTTATGCGCAATGCTTTTTGCAAGTCTCTTATGGTTGGATTTATCATGCTCAAGTGGGTAGTCCCAACATCCGTAGCTTTTAGCTTCGTCCACTTATCAAGAAGCGGTCCTTGAGGAGGCTCTGAAGCAATTGCTATTTCCAAGCTACTTAGGAGCATCTCTTGGAGATTATTTGCAGAAATTTCTACGTTTTCCCAATCATTGGTCTCTGGCTGACTTTGTTTTTGCGTATTGATTATCAATACATTGCGACTAAGAATTATATCTTCTGAGGACGCTTTATTATTCTCTGCCCATTTATTTTCTAACCAAGACGTTTTGAAGGCATTTTGTTCTTTGGTACATAACTCTTTTGTCTTTGGGTCGTAGTAAGTTATTTTTTCACAGTTGGTGGAGGTAGAGAATAGAAAAACCAAGCGATCCTCAAATGGAACAGCGATCGTAGTGGAGGAATTGTCGTTTGTGCGTAATTTTTCCTGCAAACTCTCGATGTTTGAAATGCATACAGTCGAGCTGGTGGAGCCTAGCCTTTCTCCGGCAATTTTTAGCGCTTCCCATTTGTCGCTGAGCAATTCACTGGAAGAAGCAGGATCGATTTTAGAGTTCAGGCGGAAGCAGAAACTCTCTTGAAGATTTTCTGACGGTTTGCTTTGTTCAGAAACAGTTGCTTCAGCTGCCTGGGCCGGTTGAGGGTTTTGCTTTCCAAAAAACAAACTTCTCGCTGCGTTTACTACACCTTGTGTGAGAGTGTTTGTTTCTTCCCACTGACTCGTTCTTGCAGTTGAAGGCCCATCTCTTGAAGAAACAATTGAATTTTCGCTTGTAGTTAAGCTGCTTATGGGAGTTTGGAATTGATCCTGCATATACGTAAATCCTGAACCTACAGGCGGCTGGTTCTGTGGGGAAATCAACTTCATACCTCTGGTATTGATAAAGATCGCATTAAGGGTAATTCAAATATTACATTACATGCAAGGCACTTTGGCATAAATCCGCTTGAGGGCTATCATGTCTTCCATGAAAACACAAATTGTGTCTCCCGAAGATCTTTCCCAAGCGGTGTCTTTTTTGAAAAAGGGCTGCCCGATCGCTTTCCCAACTGAAACGGTCTATGGACTTGGCGCTCCTGTATTTGACAGGAAAGCGATTGAAAAAGTTTTTGCCATTAAGGAGAGGCCTTCGGATAACCCTTTAATTGTTCACGTTAGTTCCTTGAATCAAGTAGAGCAAATCGCCCAAAACCTTCCTCCCATTTTTTTTGAGCTCGTAGAGAAATATTGGCCGGGGCCCTTAACTCTGGTTGTTGAAAAAAAGCCTTTAGTCCCAGAAATTGTCTCTGCAGGGCTTTCCTCAGTTGCCATTCGGATGCCATCAGACCTGATTGCTCGGCGCTTGATTGAGGAAGTGGGTCCACTCGTTGCTCCGTCTGCGAATTTATCTGGACGCCCAAGCCCCACATCTGCAGAAGATGTGTTTGAGGATTTGGATGGAAAAATTCCCCTAATCATCGATGGGGGGAGGTGCTCTTGTGGCATTGAGTCTACGGTTTTGAGTCTTGTCGCAGAGGTTCCAACTCTTCTTCGCCCTGGCGTAATTACTCTTGAAGGGGTTTTAGAAATCAAGCAAGCCGATCAAGACACAAAAGTTGCCTCTCCTGGCATGAAATATCGTCACTATGCTCCTAAAGCAAAAGTGCGGCTTGTCTACTCTCAAAATGAGTTAAAGGGTCCCTACATTTTATCGATGCGTCCGAAAGAAGGGATGCGCCTTTTAAACGAACAGACTCTCTATCGGGAACTTAGAAATGCGGATCGGTGTGGGGTTTCTGAAATCTTGATCGATTGCTCAAATGACCTACTTGAGAACCAGGCGATGATGAATCGCTTGGCTAAAGCCGCCTCAAACGGAAAAAATTCCTAGGATTTTTCTCTTTACGAAAATATGATTGGGTTTATGGGAAAAGCAATTGAGCCATCAGAAATTCTTATCAATCGGGAGGGGCTTCCTAAGGAAAAAGCCTCCCACGTAAACCCTCAGATTCGGTTTTTGGCCAGGTTTTTTGATTACGCCATCTTCTTTCTTGTATTGTGGGGCTTGCATCAAGTATTTGGAGGCAAATTTCCTCTTAGCTTGTTTGACCATCTGATCCCTCTAGAGTTTTTTTCTTGGATTCCTATTGAGGCGCTTCTTCTTATCTCATGGGGGACGACGCCTGGAAAGTTTCTACTTAGAACAAAGCTCTCTCACGGAAGAAAGAAAAAACTCGAGTTTTCTACAGCGATCAAGCGGAGTTTTAATGTTTGGTTTCGAGGCATTGGTATGGGCATCCCTATTTTGAACGTTTTATGCATGCTCGTTGCTTCAAGCAAGCTTCGTGTGATGGGAATGACGAGCTGGGATAGGGAGGACAACATTCGCGTTTCTCACTTTCCTGTGCCTAGATGGCGCATGATCTTTGCATCTGTTGTGACTTTTATCGGTTTTTTTACGTACTATAGCGCAAAATATGGATTCTTTTAATCGGATTTTTCGACCAAAGACTGTTGCCCTTATTGGCGCTACAGAAACTGAGGGGAGTGTAGGTAAGGGTGTAATGAACAACCTTGTCCAAGGGGACTGTAAAGTCTTTCCCGTAAATCCAAAAAGAGAGACGGTTTTTGGGATTAAGGCGTATCCCGATGTTCTAAAAATTCCTGAGGACGTAGATCTTGCAGTGATTGTAACACCTGCAAAGACGGTCCCCGCAATTGTACAAGAGTGCGTGCAAAAGAAAATCCCTGCAGCTGTGATTATTTCTGCTGGAACGGATTTTTCTTTAATCATGGCTCAAAAAGGGAACATGCGCATTATCGGTCCCAATTGTCTTGGGATTATGAATCCCTCTTGTGGACTGAATGCAACGTTTGCCTCTGATATTGCATTGGACGGAAACATTGCATTTATTTCGCAGTCAGGAGCTCTTGGAACAGCCGTTCTTGATTGGAGTTTAAAAGAAAAGGTGGGCTTTAGCGCCTTTGTATCGATTGGCTCTATGATCGATATAGATTTTGGCGATCTCATTGAGTATTTTGGGAAAGATCCTGCAACAAAAAGCATCCTGATCTACATGGAAAGCATTGGCGATGCAAAATGCTTTTTATCTGCTGCAAAAAAGGTGGCAATATCCAAACCAATCATCTTGATTAAAGCCGGAAGAACCGAGGAGGCTGCAAAGGCTGCGGCGTCTCATACGGGCGCTCTTGCAGGGAGCGATGAGGTGTTTAGCGCGGCAATGCGAAGGGTTGGTGTGTTGCGTGTAGATACAATTGGCGAGCTCTTTGCGATGACGGAATCGCTTGGAAAACAACCAATACCGAAAGGCCCACATCTGACAATTGTCACAAATGCTGGAGGCCCTGGCGTTCTTGCAACGGACGCCCTGATTGCAAATGGGGGAAAATTAGCTCTGATTTCTAGCGATGCAATGAATGCGTATAATTCTTTTCTTCCCGCGTCTTGGTCTCACAATAATCCAATCGATATTTTGGGAGATGCAAGCCCAGAGCTTTATGCTAAAACCCTTGAGATTGCAGCGAACGATCCCAACACCGATGGGTTGCTCGTTATTTTGACGCCTCAGGATATGACCGATCCAACAAAGACAGCAGAGGAGCTCAAGCGGTTTGCAAAGCTTGGCAAGCCTGTTTTAGCAAGTTTTATGGGAGCAAAAAGTGTGGAAGAAGGCTCAAGCATTTTGGTAGATGCTGGGATTCCTGTTTTTGAGTTCCCCGATATGGCATGTAAAACATTTGCAACCATGTGGACACATAGCGATCAATTAAAAGAAATCACAGAAGAGATTCCTCCTCTTAGCGGTGAAGAGATTTGCGCACCAAAAGGGACGATCTTGGATGAGGTTGAATCGAAAAAGATTTTGGAGAAATATCAGATTCCAGTAGTGCCAACTGAAATTGCAAAAAGTCCTGATGAGGCAGTAAAAATTGCATCGAATATGGGCTTTCCTGTTGTTTTAAAAATCTACTCCCAAACAATTACGCACAAAACAGATGTGGGAGGAGTGAAACTCAATTTGAACACTCCTGATTCGTTAAAAAATGCCTACGCGGAGATTTTTAAAGCGGTTAAGCGAGAAGATTTTCAGGGAGTAACCGTTCAGAAAATGGTCAATTTAGATGGCTATGAGCTGATCATCGGCAGTATCACAGATGAAGAGTTTGGGCCCGTTGTTCTTTTTGGACAAGGGGGGTCTCTTGTGGAAGTGGTTAAGGATCAGTCGCTTGCGATGCCGACACTTACAAAGACGCTTGCCCTACGCCTGATGAGGCGAACAAAGATTTATGAGGCGCTTCTTGGGGTGAGGGGTCGCAAAGCTGTCGATATAGACAAATTGAGTGAGCTTCTTGTGCGCTTTAGTCAGATGATTTGCGAGCAAACATGGATTAAAGAGTGTGATATTAACCCGCTACTCGTATCCCCGGATGGCTTTCTCGCGCTCGATGCTAGAATTATTGTAAAACAATGAAAAAAGTCTTTGTTCTTCTCTCTATCTATCTTGTTGCGCAAGTGTTGTGGCTCCTTCCTGCACCATCTGGAATGGGCATCGATGCGTGGCATCTTTTTAGTCTTTTTGTTGCACTCATTTTAGGAGTTCTTTTTCGCCCTTTCCCTCTGGGTGCTACCGCACTCATTGCGCTTACAGCTGCAATTGCAACGCGCACTCTTGGAATAGAGAATGCCTTGCAGGGTTTTTCAAATGAAACGGTCTGGTTGATTCTGTCTGCCATGTTTATTTCGCGGGGCTTTGTAACGACGGGTCTTGGTAAAAGACTCTCGTACAAAATCTTAAGCGTTTTTGGAGGAAGTAGTCTTGGAATTGGATATGGCCTTGTTTTAACGGATCTTATCTTGGCTCCGACGATTCCAAGTGTGACAGCAAGAGTTGGAGGGATTGTGTATCCCATCCTCCGATCCATCACTGAGCTATTTGATAAGAAATCCAAAGTGGATGCTTTTTTAACGCAGACAGTATTTCAAGGATCTGTGGTTACAAGTGCGATGTTTTTAACATCGATTGCGGGAAACCCTCTGATTGCAGCTTTAAGTGGAGAAAACGGGATTCAAATTACTTGGACACTTTGGATGGTTGCAGCCATTGTCCCAGGTCTAATTAGCTTATGTGTTGTCCCATACGTTGTTTTTCGTCTCATTTCTCCTCAAGTTCGCAAAACACCTGAGACAAAAGGAATGGCAAAAAAAAACCATGCAGAGCTTGGGAAAATGAAGAAAGAAGAGTGGATGGTTGTCGGGACGTTTGTCTTTTTGATGGCTCTTTGGATCATCGGACCCCGTTTTGGAATTGGACCAACAACAACGGCTCTCATTGGCCTTGCCATTCTTCTTGTAACAAAGGTTCTTGATTGGAAAGATCTCTTATCTCAAGGAAGCGCTTGGGATATTTTTATCTGGTTCTCAGTCTTGATTACGTTTTCAAGCGCTTTAAATAAGCTGGGATTTTCTTCCTATTTAAGCACTGAAATCACAAAGCACATTCAAGGATTAAACTGGGTTGTTGGATTTGGGGTTTTGAGCCTCATCTATTTTTATCTGCACTATCTCTTTGTCTCGTCAATTGCGCAAATTAGCGCGCTCTACATGAGCTTTCTTATTCTGGCAGTCTCTTTAGGAACGCCACCGCTTCTTGCAGCGCTAACGCTTGGATTTTTCAGCAGTCTAATGGCCTCTCTCACCCACTATGGGGCAGGGCAAGCTCCCATCCTTTTCGAGATGGGGACAATGACAGCAACAACATGGTGGAAAACGGGTTTCATCGTGAGCCTTGTTAATATCGTGATTTGGCTCGGAATCGGAAGTCTCTGGTGGAAACTAATCGGCGTTTTTTAAGGAGCCACTGATTAATTGCTTTGCCCTAGGGCTCGCGCATTAAATCTTCCCGAGAAGGAATGTTGATCCCACAGATTTATTCAGCTCAAAAAATTAACAGGATCGGCTACGCCGGCAGGATCACCGCTGACG
>CBDUSP010000057.1:0-9782 GCA_965370365.1 uncultured bacterium
CCGGAAGAGGTTTTTTCCACAGCTTAGAAGGGCGCTGGATTGAGTCGGCGCTTCGATCAAAGTCAAGTGCCATTGCTCTCCATATGCGTGAGAAAGAGGATGCATATAGTTTAGACATTAAAGCTGACTCTGTACAAGAGGGCTTTTTAGCGTGGGTTCAGGAAGTTGCAAATGCGTTTGGTGCGCCTAAATTTGGTTGGGATTTTGAAAGGGGCACAATCAACGGGTCAGGAAAGCTTTGTTTGAATAAATCCGGATCCATGACATGGGAAGTGCAAGACTGTCTTTTAGAGTCAATTGCTGTACGCGGTGAAAATCTTTTAATTTCTTGTGAAAAGGCGCTTGTAAACGAGGGGGCCTATTCGTTTTGTGGCGGATCACTTTCCCTGTCAGATGAGATGCTTGGGACAAACTGGAAGGGGAAAGGGGATGTATCCACTTTTTTAGGCTCGATTTCTGGAGAGATCGGCTCCCTTTCTTTTGATGCTAACTATCGTGGAAATTTCGATCTTCTTTTTGCTTCTTTAAAAGTAGGAGGCGCAGTTGATGGAGAGGTCTCTCTTCAAGGCGCATGGGCCGAAAATGGGTTTCAGTTTGCTTTGCGCGATGGTTGGGGCTCGCTTTTTTCCTCTTACCAAATTGAAAATTTTCGTCTCGATGGAGAAGCGAATCGACAGGGTCTTTCATTATTTGACATGAAAGGGGTTTTGGATGCGGGCAGAAAAGTGCCTTTTTATGCTCCGATTATTCAGACAGATGGAAATTTTGATCTTCGCTTTGAGAAGCCTCTTTTTGATTTAGCTCGCTTTGTGGGAACGTGCAAATCAGGAGACATTGCGCTTGATAAGACGCGAAGCCATATTCTTGGAAGTCCCGTATCTCAAGGAATGGGATCGATCTCTCAAGGGGGGGTCGATACGCTTGAAATTGAGTGTAATATCCCTTGGAAGGTGTTTCCTTTTTTCTTAGGAGTTCCTAACTTTTTCAAAGAAATTGGAGAGGAGGATTCAATTACCTGTTCTCTTTTGTATGAGAAGGACAAAGATCTTGCGCTTAAAGTGGCTTCTCAAATCGGCTCGATTGATGTAGATCTCAATGTACTTAAAAAAGATGGAGCCTGGTGTCTTGCACCGTCGACAGTGTGGAATTGGGATGTCGAAGGGAGTTTTGCCTTTGAAAAGGGAGGCATCCAGATCACGCAAGCTAAAGGGAAATCATTGGATGGGATCGATGCAACGTTTTCTGGACGCATCGTCTCTTTAGATCAGTGGGACTTGAAATTATCACATCTTTTTGTCGATTTAGGCGTGTTTCAACCTACAAAAGATCTTGAAATCCAGGGGGCCTTAGAAGGCGAAGGGATGGTCCATTGGAAAGGGGGCATTGAATCGGACTTTGACCTTACAGCGTCTGGATTAAAAGTTCATAATTGGGATATCGACAGTGAGGGGCCTTTAAATCTTTACTGCTCTTCAAAAAATGGGATTTTTGTTCGCGGTCTTAATGTAGCTACAAATCACTTGGATAGTCCCTCCAGATGCAAAGTCGGCCTCTTTCAGTATATTCCGCAAGAGGATGGAGAAAATCTCTTTACCTTTACAGATGTTGAGTTCGATCTTCCCCCTGAGTTTTTAGCGCAAGTAGGTCTTAAAGAAAAGGCGCCTTCTTTTGCATATGAGTTCCTGAATCAATCTCTGCAAGGGGCTGCAGATGTCTCTCTTTCTTCTGATTTTTCAAAGATCGCTTTTTCAATGAAAAGAGCAAAAGTGCTTTTTGAAGAAAAAGAATATGCCTTGCAAAATTTGCATTTTGATTTGGTGGACAAGCAAAGCCGCCTTAATTTTGATTTGGTACACCCGTCTCGCATCGTCCCCATTGATCTGGCATTTCATACCGATCCCTCGATTAAGGGAAGGTTAATGATTGAAAATGGCCTTAAAATCGACTGGACCTATCGAGATGGATTTTGTCTTGAGGCGATTGAAGGGAGATGTTCTGGGGTAGAGGCTTCATTTCAGAAGGAGACCGATTCTCTCATTGGAAGCGCGCATCTAAATGGAAATGAACTCAAACGCTTTTTGCCTGAGAAAATTACAAAGGTTTTTGATGAGCTGAAAATTGGGGATGGCTATGAGCTCATGGGGAGATTGTCTCTTAAAGAGCGCAATCTTTGCTTTCGCGGTTTGCTAAGTGGAAAGCAAATCGATCTCTTCGGTTTTGAGTTTAAAAACATTCTTGGAAGAATCGAATGGGATGCAAATCACTTTTTGGTTTCCGATTTAAAGGTTAGCGATTTTGCAGGCGTGTTGAAGGTTGATGAGATTTTAGCTGAGCAAGTCGGAGAGAATCCATGGACGCTTTCGATTCCCCATATTGTGGTGACCGAGCTTAGACCAAGCCTCCTTCAAGACGTCGGAGGTCCTCCTGGAGAGATTAGTCCCCTTGTTGTCAGACAGCTCAAAATTGACGACTTTAAGGGTCTTGTAGATGATCGAAATACGTACACAGCTAAAGGGGAACTTTTCTTTATCAACTCGTATAAGCGAGGATCGTCACTGCTTGAGCTTCCCTCTGATTTGCTCAGTCGCATTGTTGGATTGGATCTCGACCTACTTGTCCCCGTATGTGGATCGCTCAAGTATGAGTTGCACGATGGATTTTTCCACTTTACAGAGCTCAATGGATCGTACAGTGAAAATAAGCGTTCTGAATTTTTCCTTGCTTTCGATGAGAATTCTCCGAAGATGGATCTTGATTGGAATTTAAAAATTTTGATTGAGATGAAGCAATTTGTCCTCTTTAAATTTACTGAAGCGCTTATGATCTCTGTTTCAGGAAAGCTCGATGACCCTAAAGTTAATCTCCAGCGTAAAAAACGGTTTTTTGGCGTGTTGTAATCACCTAAGAGACGTTTCTTTTCCTCCTTACTGTGTCGCTTGTAAAGAACCGTGTCAGACGAAGTGGTTTTGCTTAAGTTGTTGGATGTTTTGTGTTCCACCTGATCCTTCCGAGAGGTGTCCTCACTGTTTTAAGGAGTCTGAAGGGCTCTGCAAAGAGTGTAAAAAAAATCCCTATCTTTCTTTTGCTCAGGGGTGTGTCTTTGAAAACACACATCTTGTGCCCCACCTGCAACAGATGGAAAAGAAGACATTGGCTGCTTTTGCCATTCGCGCATGGGTCAATCTAGACTGGCCAATTCCCGATGTGATTCTTCCCATGTCGGGCAGTTATCGTCTAGCTCGTTTTTTTTCTGAAATGCTGAATTGTCCAATGATGAGCGATGTAGATGCAATTGAGGAAGATCAGATTCTTTTGGTTCTAAATGAGAATGCATCGCTTCAGGAATGCAAGGAAGCGATTGCGGCTCTTGGGACATGTTCTCCGAAGAGGGGATATTTGTTACATCTATTTGAAATAGAATGATTTTTTTAACAAATTGAAAAGGAATCGCAGAACAAGAGTTAGATGGCGAAGCAAATTAATGAAGAGTGTTTTGTAATTCACCCAAGAGAGTTCTTTTTGTCAAATTTCGTGTGTTAATACCATCCGGATAGGTTCTGCAAGATACTTTTTAAAAATAGTATCTGCTTCATGATGCTTGGGATGATTCATAAAAACGTTCAAAGCTTTCTTGTTTTCAAAAACAAGCTCTAATCCCACGCTGATTATATCTTCCGGAACATACTTACTACTGTTTGGATACAAATGGAAGCTAACAATTCCTGGGATTTGGTCGACAAGTGGCCGTGTTTTTTCAAGAAGAGACATGTAATCTATAGGAAGTTTTTTGAAGTACAGGATGACGATGTGCCTAATCATAGGGCGTCAGTATAGCAAAAGCCTGGTTAAGGAGACACTGATCAATTCATTTGCCGAATCTTTCCGCACTTTTTGACATCTTTCGCTTTTTTCGAACTCACTAACTTACAAAAGTTTAGGTTCGTTCGAAAAAATCAAAATCTGTCGAAAAATCATCGAAAATCTTCGGCAAAGCAATTGATCAGTATCTCCTTAACAAATTGAAAAGGAATCTAAGAAGTGAAATTCTTCATCAGGTTTTACCTGTTCACTTCCATGGAAAGTCAATAAATTATTGATCCATTAGTTCATATTTGCTAGACTTTTTTATCACAAAAAAGCACGGAGGAAATAATGAGCATTAGGAGTCAGTATGACAGCATGCAGGTTGATTTGCATATAGCAAGAGTAGCATATCAATCTCATCCCTCACCAGATAATAAAAGCGAATACGCAAAGGTATCAGAAAGGATAGAGAAGTTTTACCAAAAACATCAGGCGGAGTTGAGTAAGTCAAGCTGCGTGGTTCAGTAGAGCTGTGTCGAAAAATTCAAAGCATGATAGCCCTTTTGATGATGTCCCATCTTTAGATGGGACTGAACTTTGAAAAGGGTGACTCCGATTGCGGCTCTTGGGACATGTTCTCCGAAGAGGGGATATTTGTTACATCTATTTGAAATAGAGGGCGATGAGAGACCAGCGCCCCGTAAAGAGGCTTCTTTAGAAACCAACTCCGGCAGAAAGAGAAACTTTCGGGCCGAAGAATTCGCCACTTCTTGACGTTGCAAGAGTTGGCTGACTTACATCAAGCTGCACAAATGTTTTTGCTCCACCTGATAGGCGACCAAATTCATATCCAACAGCTGCGTTTGCAATCATTCCGTAGAACTCTTGGTTCTTGTCATGAGCGGGGATTGCATCGGTAACAACACCATCTTCAGCAGTTGTTTCTTCTACAGCTACAATAACTGTTGTTTGTTCCATTCCACCAAAACCAAGACCGCCTCCTGCATAGAAGCTACTGCTTCTTTGTGGGCTTACATAGTAGAGATAGTTCGCTCTTGGGAATGTGTAGGAGAAATTTGTGGTGCGATGGCCTTTTGCATCGCGAATTTCTCTGCGATTTCCTTCAGTAGAGATATCCGCTGCATGATGTCCATAAGCTGCACGGTATCCAATCCCAAGCCCTGGCATGATGTTCTCATCACTTTTTGGAAGCTCAGATTCTGCAGCACTCATCTTTAGGTACATGGTACCATTTCTTTCTACTGTTTGAGAGTCTGTAGGGAAATTTCGTTTTTCAAGCGCGTTTGCAGTTAGGTTCTCTGCTTGAGCAAACCCAAATGCCGTAAAAGTTGTCAAAAATAATGTTGCTAGTGTCTTTTTCATTAGTACCTCCATTAGGAATGCTTTTGATTATCCGATTATATATTTTATTCGGGCAACTAAAATGATTTTTTTAACAAATTGAAAAGGAATCGAAGAACGAGAATCGGATGAAGAAACAAATTAATGAAGAGTGTTTTGTAATTGACCCAAGTGAGTTCTTTTTCGAAATAGGGAAGGCTTTGATGTGCGTCATGAATCCACTCTCTAAACGGAGGTGGGATAAGCTTTGGAAGGGTATCTACCGGAAAGAATTGCACTGCGGTCGTTTCATCAGAAGGGGTTGGTATTCCGTCTGTGACTGTACACTCATAAAGGTGTGTTGGTTTTGTTAGAGCATTTACAGGAGTGTAAAGAGCAACGAGTCTGTTTACTTTGACAGTAAAGCCCGTTTCTTCCAGAATTTCTCTTATGACAGCGTCGTCCGATGATTCCCTTAAATCAATTCCACCACCTGGTAAAACCCAAACAGGGACATCGCGCCTTTTTACAAGGAGAACTTCTTTTCGGTTTTTAGAAAAAATAGCGCCTGCAACGCTTTTGATCTTGTGCATGAGCTCTTGCTATAAGGACAATCTTTACGTGCAGCAAGAATGGGTGGACGCAAATTTTTTAGCAAGCAGTAAGGTCCATACTCCCGACCCGAGACAAGAGAAACCTCCTGCTGGGCAAAGGCTCATCGTTGCGTGGGATTTTCCAAAGAGCGTTTTTCAAGAAGATTTGAAGCTTGTTACAACAGTTAGGCTCTGGAACAACACGCAAGAGGTCATGCAAGAAAAAATTGTTCGAAAAAGAGATGTGACCTATTTCTATTTTCCCAACAAACAAGAGGGAATCGATCGACGGATATTAACCTATCGCGTGCAGATTTTTAATGCAGAAGGGAGGGAGGTTCGCCTTTGGGAGCATCACCTTTGGACAGAGTTAATCCAAGTGGGAGACAGTGCTTCGTCTGCCCCGCGAATTAGCGACTCAGTCTCTTCCCAGCCAATGCACGAATCGGTGATTGAGACTCCGTAGCTCAAGTTCTTTTGGATTTCTTGTTTTCCTTCTTTTAGATGGCTCTCAAGCATTAAACCAAAGATGTTATTGTTTCCATTTGCAATTTGCTCGATACACGATCTAAAAACGTTTGCCTGTAAAAGGTAGTTTCTCTGAGAGTTTCCATGTGAGCAATCGATAAGAAGATGGGGGTTTAACGCTTCTTTTTGCAGCGCTTCTAATGCCCGTGTAATGGAGGTTTCATCATAATTTGTCTCAGTATTTGAGCCACGCAAAACAAGATGGGAAAGGGGATTTCCCAATGTTTTTTTTTGGCAAATGTGGCCTGTTTCATCGATAGAAATATGTGTATGCGCCTCTGAAGAAGAGAGGACCCCTTGAATTGCAACGTCAAGATCTCCATGAATGCTGTTTTTAAACCCGACGGGAAAATCAAGACCCGAGGCAAGCTGTCTATGGGGCTGGGATGCAGATGTTCTTGCGCCGATCATTCCCCAGCAAATGAGATCTTCGAGATAGGGGACAACTAAAGGATCGAGAAGTTCAGTGGCGCACGGCATCTTTAATTGAGCAAGGTCCAGGAGCAGTTGTCTTGAGATCTTAATTCCAGCAGCGATATCGCAAGATCCTTTAAGATGAGGATCGTAGATGAGCCCCTTCCATCCCCTACTTGTACGCGGCTTTTCTACAAAAAGGCGCATGATGATATAAACGTTTTCGAGTTTTTTGGAGAGTTCTTTAAGTTTACGTGCATATTCAAGAGCAAGCTCAGGATCATGAATTGAGCAGGGACCAACGAGAAGAGCGATTTTTTCTGATTTTCTTGTCATGATGGAGGCGGCGTTTTCTCTGGTCTCAGCCACGAAAGCAAGAGCTTCTTTGCTGCATGGGAGCATATCGCGGATTTGTTTTGGGGAGGGGAGCATAGATTTTTCAGGTTTCAATGTTACGCCGGACCATTTGGACTTGTTTGCGGAGCATATCGTTTACCTGGACCCGGTCCGTGATCTTTTTCCATGCATGAAGAAGGGTTGAATGTGTTTTCCCACCAAACGAGGATGCGATTTTCATTAAAGAGCCATCGATCATTTCTTTTGCAAGATACATCGCTACTTGGCGAGCCAGGGCAATTTCTTTGTGTCGAGATGCTCCTTTAATTTCTGAGATGCGTACTTCAAAAACAGCTGCAACGCTTTTTAAAATCTCTTCGACAGAGATTTTTTTCCCAGGAGCATTTGACTGAAACATCCCCTCTAGAATCTTTTCCACGACATCTTCATTGAGATCTTTTGAAACCATTCTTGAATGCGCAGATAAGCGATTGATAGCACCTTCAATTTGGCGCACATTATTATAGATGTGCTCTGCAATAAAGAAGGCAATCTGATTCGAGATGTCGAGGCCCCTTGTTTCTGATTTGTGCTTGATGATTGCAACGCGCGTTTCTAGATCGGGTATGCTCATGTGAGCTACCAGGCCCCACTCCATGCGAGCGACCATTCTTTCAGAGAGCTTTAGCTGCCCAGGTGGTTTGTCAGAGGTGATGACAATTTGCTTATTTTGATTGAGAAGCGCTTCAAAAGTATTGCAAAACTCTTCTTCAAAATTGAGTCTGTTTTGAAGGAACTGAATATCGTCGATAAGAAGAACGTCAAGAGTTCGGTAGAAGCGCTTCATCTTATCAATGGACTTGGATCGAAGAGCATCGACGATGTCATTGATAAAGGATTCGGTTGTGATGATCTGAATTTTTAGTTTTTTGTGATGTTCTTGAACGTAATGTCCAATGCTATGCAACAGGTGTGTTTTTCCAAGGCCGACGCCTCCATGAATAAAGAGGGGGTTGTAGGATCGTCCGGGACGCGCCGCAACGCCAAAGGCGGCAGATTTCACAAATTGGTTTGATGGTCCTTCGATAAAATTTTCGAAGATGTAGAGGGGATTTAGCTGTAGTTTGGGAGAAGAGTTCTCTTCAATTTTTGGTGTGGGAACAGAAGGGATGGATTGTTTTACGGCGGCTGTAATTTGAAAGCGGATCGCAGGGTCTCCATTTTGTTTGAGAGGCAAAAAGTCAGCGAGAATGTCTTTGAAATTATCGAGAAGGTACTCTTTTACAAAGATGTTGGGAACTTCAACGATGATTTCGTTGATGCCCGATTCGATGAGCTGAATCGGAGCGATCCAATTTTGGAATTCTGAAGACGAGCATCTCTCTTCGACAAACTCAATAAATTGAGACCAACTGCTTTTTACTTCACAATCCAACATGCGGCTAACTTAGCAGGCGGGATGTGTCAGCCGCAAGCAAAAAATAAGCGTTACTGATTTGCTAAGACAAGTGCAGAAGCTTCTTGCTTGAGTACTGGGTCAGGTCCTTTCTCAAGTTCTTTGGCTTGTTTCACTCCTTGCTCCTTGTATCCAAGGGAGATGAGCGCTTTAGCGCGATTTAATTGGGTCGGAAGATGTGTTGGATCTAGTTTTAGCGCGCGATCTAAATGGTTCAGCGCCTCTTGGTTATTTCCAAGTTGTAAATGGAGAGCTCCAATTGTTTGAAGATCGTAGGCTGTTTGCTCGGTCAAAACAGCAAGTGCATTAAAAAAGGTGAGCGCTACGTCATAAACTCCCTGCTTTATATAGGAGTAGGCGACGTATCGAAGATCATCAATTTCTTTTTCACCCCATTCAAGAGTGTTCAGCCAATCCATGCTTATCCTCTTTGGTATTGGTTGCGACGTGAGTTAATGAGACAAGAGACTTGTCGATTTTTTGGATGCATGCAAGAAGAAGAGAGGAGTTCTTCCTCTTCTTTGTCTTTTGCATGGCGAATCGATGCTTCGGTGCCAAGATTGTCAATTATGCGGGGCTTAGTTGTCATCGATTGTGTCCTCTACGACTCAGCATATATCATAGGGGATTTTAAGGAGACACTGAATGTACCCAAATCAATTCAAAACTTGGAGTTAGGCGGGATTGAAAGCGCCGAAAAAAGTTAATTCTCAATCTGCAATAACTGAATGCAGTTGATTTCGGTTTCTGAGTTAACTTTTTTGGTGTTTTTGGCTTGAACTCCAGACAAAGCAGTTATTTAGTGTCCTCTTAGGATAGTGTACTGGACGAGATCGCGGGTTCGCTCTGCGGTAGAGGATGGGATTTCAAAAACTCTTGTACAGTAGGATCGCTTGTCTTCGCACCCTTTGTAATAAGAAGATGAGCTATGTCTGTATTGTTTGTTGTAACCGCATAAATCAGGGCCGATTTTCCTGAATTATCCACGAGATTTAGGTCTGCATTCTTTTCAATGAGAAGGCGAGCTGTGTCTGTGTCCTTCAATAGAATCGCATAAATCAGGGCCGATTTTTTGGAATCAGACATGAGATTCAGGTCTGCGCCCTTGTTAACGAGAAGGCGAGCTGTGTCTGTGTCCTTCAATAGAATCGCATAAATCAGGGCCGATTTTTTGGAATCAGACACGAGATTCAGGTCTGCGCCCTTTTCAATGAGAAGGCGAGCAATGATTGGATTGTTTTTTGCAATCGCATAAATCAGGGCCGATTTTCCTGAATTATCCACGAGATTCAGGTCTGCGCCCTTTTCAA
>CBDUSP010000058.1:0-9611 GCA_965370365.1 uncultured bacterium
ATGCTTGCATCAGCTGAAGAGGTGCTGCAAGGACTTGATCTTCATTATCGAAGCATGCTCTTAACAACGGGTGACATGTCCTTTGCTTCTGCAAAAACAATTGATTTAGAAGCGTGGCTTCCTGGACAGGATCGCTATTACGAAGTGTCCTCTGTTTCAAACTGCACTGATTTTCAATCGCGCAGAGCGCAAATTCGCTGCCGCAAAAAGGGAGAAAAAGCCCGCCATGTCCACGCCTTAAATGGCTCTGGTCTTGCAACCTCAAGACTGATGGTTGCCCTTTTAGAAAACAATCAACAGGAAGACGGGTCAATTCGTATTCCTGAGGTTCTTCACAAGTATTTAGGTTTAAATGGATAAGTTTCTCAAGTTTTTAAAGAAATCTCTTACTGTTTACCATGCAGCAGATACGATTACTGAAAGCCTTAAAAAGGCTGGGTTCGCTCAAATCAAAGAAGCGGATGCGTGGAAGCTTAAGTGTGGGGGTAAATATTTCGTCGTTCGTGAAGAAACGCTAATTACCGCGTTTATCGTCCCTAAAAAGAAGCCCACATCGGCAACTCTGCTCGCAACGCATATCGATAGACCCTGTTTAAAACTAAAACCTATCTCTGAAACATCGACGCAAAACATCGGGCAACTGGCAACTGAAACTTACGGTGCGCCTCTTCTTCATACATGGCTTGATCGCGATCTTGTGATTGCGGGAAAAATAGAATCAAAAACAGTTGCCTTTGAAGAGCACCCAGTGATTATTCCCAGCCTTGCACTTCATCTTGACCGAGACATCCAAGAAAAGGGAGTAAAGATCCATAAGCAAGATCATTTGAAAGCGATCTTTTCTCTTGATACGAAGAAAAGTCCTCTCAAAAAACATCTCCGCTCTGATCTGTTCTTAGTTCCTCTTGAGGCCCCTGCATTTATCGGGAAAAATAAAGAAATGATCGCCTCCTACGGGTTGGATAATCTTACATCGAGCTTTGCTGCAATGGAAGCCATCACAGGAGCAAAACCCCAAAAAGAGACCCTTTCAATGGCTTTTTTCTGGGATCATGAAGAGGTGGGGTCAATCAGTACGCGAGGTGCCGACTCTACATTTACCGCAGAAATTTTAGAGCGCATTGCTCTTTCTCTTAAAATGCAGCAAGAGGATCTCTATCGTCTTAAGGCTAAGTCTCTTTGCATTTCCTCTGATCTTGTTCACGGATTCCACCCGAACTTTTCTGATAAATATGATCCGCAAAACGCCTCGTATCTAGGAAAGGGCGTATCGATTAAGTTCAATGCAAACCAAAGATATGTAACAAGTAGAGAGGGAGTCAATAAGCTCTTGCTTCTGGCAGAGAAACATAAGATTCCGATGCAGCATTTTTCAACAAGATCCAACATCCCAACAGGATCAACGCTTGGTCCTATGATGGCTGCAATGTCAGGAATTCAGACAGTTGATTTAGGAATCAGTGGCCTTGCGATGCACTCGATTCGGGAGACAGTTGCGACGCAAGATATGGTCTCTCTTTGCAAACTTTTTGAAAAAGTATTGAATGAATAAAAAACCTTCCCACTTTCAAGGTAAAGATGCTCTTCAGCACATCGTCGATGCGCGGCTAAAAGGGATGATTGCATCTGCAGAAGTTCATGGGGCAGAGCTTCCTGGACACTATAGCGCAGCTGCTGACGCTGCAAAAGAAACCTCCATCTCGCTACTCATTTTGTGGACGCTATTACAGATGAGTCCTCTTTCTACGGGGCACATGCATTTTACGCTGCTTCTTTTCATTCTTGGATACCTTGTTTGGAAAACGGGAAGAAGCGCGATTTTGGGGTATAGCAGGCTTGAAAGACTGCACCGACTGATTGAAGAAGAGCGCTTTGAAATCGAGCATCACAGAGATCAGGAAAGAGAAGAATTAAAAGCGCTCTACGCAGCTAAAGGCTTTTCTGGAAAGCTTTTAGATGAAGTGATTGATGTTCTTATGGCAGATGATAATCGCCTTTTACAAGAAATGTTAGAGGAAGAGCTTGGGGTTAACCTTGAGTCGTATGAGCATCCCTTAAAGCAGGCAGCGGGCGCATTTTTAGGTGTGATTGGATCGGCGCTTATTTTGTCGATTGGTCTGTTTTTTCTGCCTTTTTGGGGAGTTCTCCTCTCTGCTGGAGTTGTCATTGGACTTTCTGCAGGAACGACAGCGCAAATTGAGAGAAACAAACCAGCTCCTTGGGTGATGTGGAACCTTGCAATTGCAGCTCTGACAGCCCTCATCGTCTATTTTGCTGCTCAAATAGTTTTAAGATGAAAAAACCGTATCTTTTTGATGAATTTTTCGCGTCCGGTCTTGAAGAGAGCGTAAGTCCTTTTCTTACGCCTACATCGCGCGCTTGGGGGAAAAATCTCTCTACAAAAAGCACACTGCTTGCAGCTTCTTTTCTGGCGCTTGCATTTGGTCTTTCTTTTTTTCAACAAGACGCGTCCTATCTTCTGCTTTCGCTTGTCTATTTTTTTGTTGGCGTTCCCGCATTAATTTCTGCTTTCCACGATTTAAAAAACCTCGAAATCAATATCGATATTTTGATGACACTTGCTGCCTTTGTCGCTATTTTGATGGGAAGTCCGATTGAAGGCGCGCTCCTCCTTGTCCTCTTTAGCCTTTCTCATGCCTTAGAAGACCTCGTTTCATCAAAAACAAGAGGCGCGCTGAATAATCTCAATAATATCGCTCCGAAGTTTGCATCGCTTGTTGATAGTGAGGGGCGTTTTTTTGAAAAGTCCGTGCGAGAAATCACAATTGGAGATGTTGTAAATGTAAAAAATGGGGAAATTATTCCCTTAGATGGCAAAATCACGAAAGGAACATCATCGCTCAATCTCTCCCATCTTACAGGAGAAAGCCTTCCTGTAAAAAAGACAGTTGGCGATCTTGTGCCAGCAGGGGCACGCAACTTAGAAGAAGCTCTTTTTGTTGAAGTAACACGGACAAGCCAAGACTCAACGCTTGCTAAAATCGTGCAACTCATTACGCAAGCTGCCGAGGCAAAGCCAAAGATCCAGCATTTTCTCGATCGTTTTGGCACACGATACGCAAGCACCATTATCGCTCTGACCTTTCTCTTTGCAATCAGCCTTCCCCTCATCTTCCACATCCCATATCTTGGGATGGAAGGGGCAATTTACCGCTCCCTTGCCTTCCTAATAGCTGCATCTCCCTGCGCACTCATCATCGCAACGCCTACCGCATATTTAAGCGCAATTAGTTCCTGCGCAAAAAAAGGGATCCTCCTAAAAGGAGGGATCACACTCGATGCTCTTGCAAGTTGCTCGACAATTGCCTTTGATAAAACGGGAACACTGACAACAGGAGAGCTTTCCTGCTCAGAAATCGTGCCCTTCGAAAAAACAACAACTCCAGAAGACGCAGCCCTTGCAATTGCCTATGGTCTTGAAAGCCATGTTATCCACCCGATTGCAAAAGCAGTCGAATCTTTGGCCAAAGAAAAGAATATTTCTCCTGAGGAAATCACAGAGCTTAAAGCAATCCCAGGCTCTGGACTTACAGGGAAGGTAAAGGATGTCCCCGTTGCAATCGGACAACCAAGTTTTATCGCCTCCAAACTTGAAAACCAAGACGCCTTTAATAACTGGATTGAATCGATAAAAGAAAAAAGCCAAATCTTAGCCGCGCTGCTCATCGGACAAGAGGTGTTTTTGTTTCAGTTTTCTGATCAAATCCGCGAAGACATTTCCAATTTGATTGAGGAAATCCAAAAAACCAATAAGCTCCGTCCCGTCATGCTAACCGGCGATCATGCGTCGAGTGCCAACAAAGTGGGAAAAGAAGTTGGAATCACTGAGATCTTCTCGGCCCTAAGTCCTGAAAATAAGCTTGAAAAAGTAGCAGTACTTAGCTCAAAAGGGGGGCTTGCCATGGTTGGAGATGGAGTGAACGACGCGCCAGCACTTGCAAGAGCCTCTGTTGGCATTTCAATGGGGAAAGTAGGAAGTGCAACTGCTGTGGATGCATCGGATGTCGTGCTTCTCAACGATGATGTTCACCTACTTCCGTGGCTCTTTTCAAAGTCTCATAAGACAAAAAAGATCGTTAAGCAGAACCTCTCAGTAGCGTTGAGTGTGATTTGTTTTGCGACAATCCCCGCGCTTTTTGGGCTTGTGCCTCTTTGGGCAGCTGTAATCATGCACGAGGGAGGAACTGTGTTAGTCGGGCTAAACAGCCTGCGACTCATGCGGCATTAAAAGACACCGAGGGACTCTACTTCCTATTTCTTGTAGGAGATGACCCGACTAACATAGTTTATAAGAACGTTACTTCCAGAAAAGTTTTCGCAAAATGTCTGCAGCAAGTCATCGATTTGGTTCGGATTTCCTCTACGTATACATGCTATAGCGGCATCTCCTAATGCAATTATGCTCACACCCTTAGCGCACTCTTTGAGAAGAGGCAGAACTTGTGTCAAAGAAATATCTTGACGGTTTTTTACCCATTGTAACAGGATTCGATCCGCATCGGCGGAATTGAGAAAATCACTTTTCTTGATGTATATGGAATCGTTTCCTTTTGTCACTTTTATAACGACTGGAGGTTTAGTCTTCGCATCACTACCTGATGCTCCAGTCTGTCCTAATGTACCATACTGGTTTAACAATTCCTCAACAATGCACAACTTCGTACTATAGTCTTTGACTTCATCTTCCATTTTTTTGATCTTTTGTAATGAGATATCTTCTCTGGCTACAAAAGCAGTAATAATATTACGAAGAGCCTGACAACACTCTTGTGATACAATTACTTTCCGGAATATTTCTTCACAATTTCCTAAGGAAACATCCTTGTTGCCAATAAGAGCGACAGCAAGCGGACCCAAAACCTCGAGAGAGACGTGACTGGCTTTAAGAATTCTAAGTACTTGATCTACGTCTTCTGCGACAACTCTTGTTGAATATTGTTTTACAATGTCCGACAAAGCATTATCAAGACAATTCCCCTCCTTAAAAACACTAAAAGCAAAGTCCACAGCGTTGACAAAAGACATCTCTTCTCTTTTCACAATATTATTAACAGTTTGTTGTTTTGCTTGCGTCATATCTGGTATTGATGCAAGCAATGTTTGAGCATTGTCTACAGAAAGATCCCGTCTTTGACAAACACCTAGAATATATAGATTTTGGATGGTCTGATTGGGTACATTATGAATAAAATCTAAAGACTCCTGATACTCAGGAAAAACATGCTGTTTAGAACCCATACTTATGATCAATTGAGCGCGATTTTCTGGTAGATAGTCATTCACGCATCCTATTGTCTCAATAATTATGCAAAAATCGGGTTCTGAAAGAGGCTGATTGTCATTGTTTATAAGACGCTGCAGAAGCACACATACAGAATGACAGTTCTGGGAACGATTGTCCAGTATCTGAAGCGCGTAATTCTGTATTTCTTGAATGACTTTAAGCAACAGCTTAACTTGGGTATTCTCTAACCTTGACTCCATGGAAGAGTTCTTGTCGCCAAAATGCTTTACTATCCATCGTCCACACCCTGTCCGAACCTCCTCATTTTGGATTGCGCTATACATCTCAAACACCCGATCATTTACACAACCGCTTCCTGGAAATTTCTTCAGAATAGCATCAAACACCTCATCACACACACATTTAGAAAAACTCTTACCAGCAAAGTCCACAGCTTGGCGAAGAGTCATCTCATTGTTTTTTAAAACACTATTAAAAGCCTGCATTTTGTCTGGATACGTATTTGAAACATTGGAAAGCGCTGTCTCAGCTAGTGGGACTCTCATGTCTTCTCTTTTACAAATCTGGCACACCAACAAATCTCTGTTAGTAGTTTCTCGATGCGAACGCACAAACCCTAAAGCATCCTGACAACTGAAAATATGCTTTGCAGAAACAAGATCAGTGAGCAAGCAGTGGCTATTTGGATCTGGGAGAATCAGATCAACTATTTTGTGACAGTTTTCAGCCGAAAGAGGTAGCTCGTCGTTGTTTATCAGACGCCGCAGCATACATATAGAAGAAGGGCTCCATTGAGGGTTTTCGGGGTTCTGTGTAGCACGCACTTCCTTTTGCATAATGTCAATAAGAGTCGTAACTTGGGACTTTGTTACCCCTAACTCCGAGGAACTGCTCTCGCGGCCAAGACAGTTTATGATCCATCGTCCACACCCTGTCCGAACCTCCTCATTTTGGATTGTGCTATACATCTCAAACGCCCGATCATTTGGACGACTGCCTTTTAAAGATTTATTTACAATAGCATAAAACACTTCATAATTTATACAATTAGCATTGCTAACAAACTGCACAGATTCGATAAAAGACATATTATTGTTGCCCAAAATAATATTAACCGCTTTTCCTTTGCCTTCATTCTCATTTGACATCTTTGCAAGGATTTCCGCAGCTATGTCTGTTGATATCTTGGGAAGCTCCTCATCTGTTGTTACAGGCATATCTGGCCTTGTATAAACTAGTAGCCGCAATTGCTCGCGGCATCTATTGCCGGGGTAACTGTCGAAATTATTATGAATAAAGTTTAAAGCCTCGTGACAATTACTAAAAATATGCTTTTTAGAAACAAGAGTATTTATCAAACCTTCTAAGCATGTGAGGTTTGAGAAAGCATCGTTAGATTTACAATCCTTGTAGTAGTTACATACCACACTAGCAATTTCGCAACAGTTTGCATACGAAAGAGCTTGCTTGTCGTTGTCTACAAGCTTCTGCAGCACACCTATAGCATTAGTGATCCGTGTCCGACAGGGAGTCTCGGTCTCTGTATTATGGACCATCCCTGTGTGAATCAGGTCAATAAACCTCGTAACCGATTCATTGCTTAGATTTGACGTTTTTATAGTTTTATCTTGGGCGAGACGCTCTACAATCTGTCGAGCTTTCTGGGTCTTATCCGTTTCCTGTGTGTTTCCGACATAGTCCTTAAGAAGATCTCTCATAGTGGTGATCTTTTTGGTTTGAGGGGAGGCTGAAATTGTGGTATTTACTGCATGTGAGCTAAAAACAGAGTCGGCTGCACTTACTGTCATGGCGACAGTGTTCTGGCTTTTGGGTACTGGCGGACTTGTCGGACCGGCCATAGCAGCGGGTGCGGGTGAAGGTACGACACGTGTGCACAAATTACTCATTTCACTACCTCTTGAATCTATTCTACTAAAAATTTCAAGCCTTCAACGTCAAGAATCTTCTTTCTAACCTGACCGCCAAACAGCGACCCTTTTTCTTTACGGTGCTCTCCTTTAGGAAGCACAAGCATAGTCCATTTAGCATTTTAATAAAAGAGATTCACCTCATGTTACTCAGGGGAACGGCATTAAAAAATTAATTTTTAATCCGCAATAACTTGGTAAAATTATTGTATAAAAGAAAATTAACTTTTTTCGATATTTTTCCTTTAGGAGCCACTGATTAATTGCTTTGCCAGGGATTCCTGCGCTTTTTGGGCTTGTGCCTCTTTGGGCAGCCGTGATCATGCACGAGGGGGGACCTGTTTTAGTGGGTCTTAATAGCCTGAGATTAATGCGGCTCTAGGGAGTGTATCTAAGTATCGTTGCTGGGTTGGATGCGCTAGACGCTGCTACCTACATCACCTTATTGGGTGTCATTAGTTCTTGATCGCAACCAGAACCTGTTGGATAAGCGATCCTTTGTCCTTAAATATTGTGCGCACGCTCAGCAGGTCATTGTCAAGGTCCTCTTTCCTACGTATACATGCTATAATGGCAGCTCCTAATGCAACTGTGCTTACACCCTCAGCGCACTCCTGGAGAAGAGGCAGAGCTTGTGTCAAAGATATATTTGAATGGCGTTCTACCCATTGTAACCGGATTCGATCCCCATCAGCGGAATCGGAAAAATTACTTTTCTTGATGTCTATGGAATCGTGTCCTTTTGTCACTTTTATAACGACTGGAGCTTTAGTCTTGGCATCACTACCTGATTCTCCAGCCAGTCCTAGTGTACCATACTGGTTTAACAATTCCTCAATAATGTACAAATCTATACCAGAGTCTTTGAAACTATTTTTCATTTCTTCGATCATTTCTAATGAGATATCTTCTCTGGCTACAAAAGCAGCAATAATAGCACGAGGATCCCGACAACAAGCTTTTGATACAATTACTTTCTGGAATACTTCTTTACAAATTTCTGAGGAAACACCCTCGTTGCCAATAAGAGAGGCGGCAAGAGGACCAAGAACCTCGAGAGAGACCTGATTGGCTTTAAGAATTTCAAGTGCTCGAGCTACGTCTTTTGCGACAACTTTTGTTGAATATTGTGCTGCAATATGCAACACAGCATTACCAAGATTAGCCTTCTCAAAAACACAAGCAGCAAAGGCTACGGCGTCGACAAAAGACATTTCTTTTCTTTGCAAAATACTATCAATAGTCTGTCGTTTTTCTTTCATCTCGTCTGGTATTGATACAAGCAATGTCTGAGCTCTTTCTCGAGGAAGATCCTGTCTTTGACACACCCCTGCAATATATAGGCCTCTGACGGCCTTACCGGACACACTATTAATAAAATCTAAAGACTTATTATAATCAGCAAAAATATGCTGTTTACACCCCATATCTACGATCAATTGGATGCGATCTTTCAGTAGATCTTCCCTCACCACCTGCCCCCCTAGTATCGTAACAATTGCAAGACAATTGTCCTCCGAAAGAAACTGCTTGTCGTTGTTTATCAGATGCCGCAGAAGCACACATATAGACCAACAGTTCTGTGTCGCATCGATCAGCACCGCCTGGTCCTGCGCTTCTTGAATGATTTCAAGCAACAGTTTAACTTGAGGCCCACTTAGCTCTGGCTTCATGGGACTGTTCTCGTCGCCAGGACGCTTTATCATCCATAGACTATAATTACCCCAAATCGTCAGGTTTGTAATGTCTTTAGACAGCTGCAGGAGATGATCTACAGAATCGCTTTCTGGAAATTTCTTCAGAATAGCATCGAACACCTCATCACACACATCTCCATTAAAACTCTTGCCAGCAAAGTCCACAGCTCCTCTCAAAGGCATAGCATTATTCTTCAAAATAATATTAAACGCCTGTATTTTGCCTTTACTCTCATTTGACAGACCTACAAGGAAGCTCGCAGCCATGTCTGTTGATATCTCGGGAAGCGCCTTCTCATCTGGTGTTACAGACATATCTGACCTTGTATAAACTGTTAACCGCAAATAGTCGCGGAATCTGTTACTGGGGCTCCTGCTGAAATTCTTATCAATAAACTGTAAAGCCTTCTCACAACTACTGAAAATATGCTTTTTAAAAACAAGAGTATTTACCAAATCTTGTACGCGTGCTCTGTGTGCGTCTGACCAAGCACCGTTAGATATACAATCCTTGCGGTAATTCCATACCATATGAGTAATGTGGCAACAGTTTTCATACGAAAGAGGTTGCTTGTCGTTGTCTACAAGCTTCTGCAGCACACATATAGCATTAGCGATCCGTGTGCTGCAGGGAGCCTCAGTCTCTGTATTATGGACCATCCCTATGTGAATCAGGTCAATAAACCTCGTAACCGATTCATTGCTTAGATTTGACGTTTT
>CBDUSP010000059.1:0-9271 GCA_965370365.1 uncultured bacterium
GCAGTACAGGCGGCGTTCCACGCCTTCAAACTTCCCTCACCAAAACCCCCGGAGCCCCTCCGAGCAAAATTAAAACGGAATTATGTATGCCTCTTTCTGTGACAGCTGCCGCGATTTGTTTTATTGCGTGCCATGGTGGCGCTGCCAATCACTTTGCGACATTTGCTGATGATTTAATGAGCAAGGGTTATCGCGTACAAATTTGTGCGACAGGGCCTGCGTTAAAAAAATTTCAGGACGCAGGGTTTACGGATGTGATTCCCTTTTCGTTAGAGGAAGGAGAGTCTGAGCAGCAAGTAGCTCGAGACATTGCGAAAAAGTGTTCTCAAGTAGCTGTTGTCATTACTGATGTGGGACACGCCTTCGACATCTCCTTGCAAAAAGCCCTAGCAGACCACGCTCCAAAAGCTAACGCGTGCGCTTATTATGACAATCCTGAGTCTTACGTTCCGGGGGGATATTCCCAAGTGGCGTCCCAGGTAATGCAGCTTGCCAAAACAGTTCTTTTTGCAAATGCCAATCTTGCCGAAACTTTCGTTTATGAAAATTGCGTGGGAATTGGTTTCTATCCATTAAATCAAGCTGAAGAAATTGCACGGAGAAGATCTCTTGAGAAAGAACAGATTCGTCAGCAGTTTTTTGCCAGGCATCAGATCGATGACGCAGGACAAAAAGTGCTGGTCTTTTCCGGGGGAAATAATGAGGAATATTTTTCCAAGGCTTTCCCCGCCTTCCTCGATTTTTTAACCACTTTGAATAAAGATGAGCAGTTGTCTGATTATATTGTTGTATTACAACAACATCCAGGAGCCAGAAAAGAAAATCGCGATATCAAGTGCATGCAAGAGAAAAACGATGCAAATCTTCCCCAAATTCTAATTTCGGATGTTAGTACTGAAGATGCTCTCGTTCTAGCTGACACTGTATTATATCATCAAACGAGTATGGGGCCACAGTTTGTTCTTGCGGGGATTCCAACGATTCAAGTAGCCCATGAGCCCTATGACGATATTCTTGTCAAAAATGGATTGTGTCTTGTTGCAAACAGTGGGAAAGAACTGTGGCGAGCCCTAACGAATGTGAAGGAGCTTAAGTCCAAAAGGCCTAACGATACGATCAAACAGGGATTGGGACTTTGCCCAAACTGGGCAGAAAGATTGGAGTCTTTAGTTACTAGTATGCCGTTTCGATAATTTGTATAAGTTAATTTCGGTATCTAAACAAATTATAAATCATCTACCGCTGACTGTACGAAAATTATCTATAAATAAGTTTACAGGACCGCTTTTAGTGGGCATGTCAGATTCCTGCCCATTTAAATGTTGTAGCTTAAAGGTTGCTTGATTTGTGTCCCAACTTACAAGAATCAATTCTACTACTATAGGCTTACTAGCATTGATGATGATCACCGCATTCGGAGGGTCTTTTTTAAAACTGTTTTTCCCTTCATCCCAGTCCCTTAGAAAATCTTTTATATGAATGAGACCCGTTTTTCTAATTGGACGATCTGCAAACCAAACGACGGTATCATGTGGCTCTTCTATAATCAATTTGTAGCCTGTCTCTCGATCACCTACGATCTGACCATGAGGCGCTTGAATCATATTCAAGACTGTATCTTGCTTTGCACAAGAGCTCACAAAAAGAGTGAATATCAAAAAAGTGGCAGCAATCAATCTTTTCATAGGGTCATCTCCTCCCTCTTTCATACTGAATACATTTTTGTTTCGCAAGTTCACGATTTTATTTTTATATCCAGTAAAAGATGACACCAGTCAGCTAAGCAAATCCCGGCAAGACCGTAGAGAAGATAATCTTCGTAAATCCTGTAAAACTTTTTAAGGCTGTAGGCAGTGGGCAGAGTTTTGTTGAGAAGAAAAAAAATCAAAGTAGCCAGGCAGAAGAGCCACACAATTCGTGTGAGCGAGCCAAAGAAAAAAGAGTGCGAAATCCCTCGATGCGAAAAAACTTTGGAGTAAAAGCGAAAGGGAAGAGAGAGAAGACCCCTAAGCGATGTGATTTTAATGTTATGCACTAAGTCCAAATCCGGGCTCATAAATAGCGTTGTATACGCAAAGCTTGAGATAAAGGTAAGAAGCAGGGAATAGGGGGTGTGCAGGAAGTAATAATCCGCAGCTACGAGCGCTGGAAGCGCGAGAAAAAGATTAAAGCTCGAATGTGTTTTATAGCCTGACATCTTCAAGGAGGATATCAAGATTTTTTTTTGGTCTCAACTTCGAAGGTTGTATCTTCGACAATGAACTGGACTTTCTCTTTTAAGTCTTGGGTGGGAAGATCTACGTAGAAAATCCTCAAATCAAGCAGCTCTTGCGTTGTCGTTTCTTGAAAGGCTTTTCCACCATCAAGACTCCAACGGATAGTTGCAGGCTCTCTAGTTTGAATGCGCAATGTGTGTCCCTCTGGCATGCAGGGCGTTTTGTGATCGAGTCTCCAAATCGCTGTCGAAGACTTTGTTTTGTTTTTGATGTATCTCTCGACTGTTTGGCTGGGTTGCCCAAAGATTTGGCCATCTTGGAGTGAGCGAAGGAGCGTAATGTACTCCGCATGCGCCCAGACAAGCGGCTTTGCAGACCCTGTCGAATGCCCGTTGTAGAGCTTCCTTTCAGGGATGTCTTCTGCATCCCAGATCTGCTCTGGGAAAAGGCCCCCTTCTCCCGCCATTTTAGCAAATGTACGAAGAAGCTCTAGCGCTTGTTTGTGATCGCCTTTTGCAATTTCATAGTGCGCCCTTTCTCCGACAAGCAGCGGCCACCCGCGTCCGATACCCGTTCCATCATAGGGAGATCCGTCTTCATGCTCCCCATACCCATCTTCGTTGTATCTGTACCAGACAGGCCCCTTCTTTGTGTCTGTTTTTAAAAGGGCGTCGATCGCCTTTACGGTGTTTAGCATCTTTGGATCATCGGCGCTACGGAGTCCAAAACGAACAAGCGCAAGCGCATCGATACTCACAATCTCAGAAAAGGTGTATTCGCTTTCTTCTGGAGGACGATTTTTGATGATGATCTTTTGACTATGCGCTTCAAGATTCTCACAGATTTCAGAGGGCGCAACACGAACGTAATAACCCTCAATCCCTAGCTTTTTTGCAGTAGGCGTGTCTTTTACATAGAGCCAATTTTCAATGTTTTCATTCCACCAATCTGCCGTTTCTCTTAAGTACTTGGCACTAAGCGGCTTATCGTTTTCATCAAAAAAGTCAGCAGCTGCAAGAAGCGCCGCAATTTCAAGGGCGATGGTAAAGGCATTATAGCCCTCTTCTTCTTCCCAGCGATCTTGCTCTGAAGAAGGGCCATTTTGAATAATGAAGGCAGCCGCCTTTGCAACCATTGGAAAGGGATCGATGGTTTCTAAGCAGTTTGCTTTTTTTAAGGCATCTGCAAGGAGGATGGGAAAGGCGGTTTCATCGAGTTGGGTTCCTTCCCAGTAGGGCTTGCCATCGACCCAAAAGCATTGTTCCCAATGCCCATCTGCCTCTTGTGTGCACAAAAGGAAGCGGAGCGTTTGTCTTGCGCTCATATGGTCATCTGCAGCTAAAAATGCGAATGCCGTTTCCACCTGATCGCGCGGCCAGATGAGATGGTAACCCCCGAGTTCATCTGCGGTTTTGGCAAAGCCCCAGGGAATCGATAAGCTTGCGATGTTGCCGCCAGAGATCTTCTTTTCCTTATGACATCGTAGGACTGCAACGCTTGTTCGAAAAAGCTTTCCGCCCTCTTTGTCACTTGCGCAAAGATCAGAGCAGGCTTGATGGACTTCTTCCCATGAAGATGCGTAGTCTTTACAAAGTGATGGAAAATCATAAGACAAAGACGCGCGCACCTGGAGAGCGGCTTCTTCAAAATCCTCCCCAAAACCAAGAGCCATTACGAACTTTCCTTCGCACGCAAGAAGATCGATTTCAGCGCCAAGAGAAACGTTCCCATCGTCTGCACCTTCATGAAAAAAGGTCATTTTCTTGTTTTTAGAAAGATCTTGCCAGGTATCGCTTGTCCCTACATAGCCGCAATTCATTCCCAAAAAGGGCGCTGATGCTGCGCAAGCAAGAGTGGTTCCCTTTCTTTCGGCGAGGAGCATGGGAACACCCTTATACTCTCCGATCCATCCGGTGTTTCCGTAGCCGGAATTGTTGATGTGAGGCGCTAAAAGGACGTGGAGGTGATAGTCTTTTAACTCTCCTTTCAGAGGAGTGAATTGAATTTCTTGGAGCAGCACGTTTCGGTTTGGATCTGTAATTACAATTTTTTCAATTTTATAGCGCCCTTGCTTGCAGGTGTTTGTTAATTGATGCGCAAAAACCCCGTCAGATAAAAGCTTATAGTCGTGGATCGCATGGCGTTTTTCCTCTGAGAAAAAATCTTTTCCATCAGTTACGATAAATCCCATATCGCGCGTGCATGCAGTGTCAATCCGTGGAAAATAGACTTCGTTTACAATACCGTGAGAGACGGTGAACCAAACATCAGAGGCTTTGCCAATCGCGGTTCCAACTCCAATTTTTGCGCTTGATGTCCAGTGAGGAACGATCCCTGGTTTTCCTGGGGCTGTCATCGTGCCCTCCTAAATTGATACATACGTATAAAGGCCGTCATAAATACAAGAAGAGCGAAGCTGTAGGCTAGCGTTTCAAAAGATGCGGGAAATAAAATCATCGCACCAAAAAAGACAAATGTTTCTGCTCTTTCAATAATTCCAGGGCTATAAAAGAAGCTTTTTTCTGAGGCTTTTTCTGTAAAGAGACTTACAACGAGAAACGAAGAGATGCAAACAAACATGCTGCATAACATCAAAATAGTGGGAAGGGCCCGGGCGGCAGGGGCTACAGCGTAAAGGCCGATAAGAGCTGCACTCTCAACCATGCGATCAGAGATAAGGTCAAAAGCAGCTCCCTTGTCTGAAGTGGTTTTTTGTTTTCTCGCAAGTGCCCCATCTACAGTGTCTAAAAAACCAGAAGCTAGGAGCATCAAAAAGGCAAGAATTGGATATCCAAAAAAAAGCAGAGGAGCTGTAGACACTCCCAAAAAACATGCAATACACGTAACTGTAAGAGGATTTACGTTTTGTAAGCTGTTCAATCCAAGGATTGGATCGACAAACAGTTTTTGGTAATTTTTTCGAAAATGCGCTTCAATCATGTCTTTTTCTTCTTATCACAATTGGAAGCAGAGAAACAAGTCCCAGTAAGACAAGGGCGATTTTAATCTCTGTGTTAAAGACTGTGTGTATGGAAAAAGGCTCATTGCCATCGAAGATTTTTTGTAGGCCACCTCCTGCGAGAGTGAGTGCGAGTGATCCCGGGATAATTCCTACGAAAGTTGTCCAGACAAAGGTTTTTAAACGCACGTTGAAAAATGCGGGAGCGAGATTAACCGCCCAAAAAGGAAGTAGGGGAACAAAGCGCAAAAAGAGAAGATAATTTGCTGCATTTTTTTGAAAGCCTTTTTCCATTTTTTTCAAAAAGGGCCGCGCTTTTTTTCTCAAAATGTTTTTTAAGGCTGTGTGCGCTGCAAGAAATAAAAGTGAGGCTCCTGTTGTTGCTCCAACAACTACATAAATTAAGCTAAGCGGCTGCGGAAAAAGATATCCTCCCAAGAGAGATAAAAACATGCCGACAGGAATTGAAAGCGCGATTGTGACGATATAGGTAAGAACAAAAAGCAGCGAGAGCAAAAGAAAGTGATCTTTTGTAAATGCTTTTAAGGCCTGGTGGTTTTCTCTTAACGTCTCGAGGGAGAGATATTTATACACGCCACTTAAGTATATAAGCGTCATTGCTATAAGAATGAGTGCGATGGGCCAGAATCGTTTCATGATTTTTTTCTAAATAGCGAAAGAACGGTTTGTGTAAGCCACATATCCGCTGCTTTTCGAATGGCTTGATTATAGATTGGATAGGGATGAATGAGTGAAGAGAGCTTTCGTAAAGGGATTTTTGCGTGCATGGCAAGCAAAACCTCTCCGATCATTTCGCCTGCGCGTGGTCCCACGATCGTGCACCCAAGGATTTGACTGGTCCATTTTTTTGTAATGATTTTGATAAACCCCTCTTCTCTTGAATCAGTAATTGCTCGATCAACGGATGAAAAGGGGACCATGTAGCTTGCAATTGTGTGTTTTTTAGCGGCTTCCTCTTCTGATAAACCCACACTTGCAACTTCAGGATCTGTGAATGTGACTCTAGGGATCTGCCTCGATTTGATTTTTTTCTTAAAAGGGAGAAGGATAGATGTGAGAACAGCTCGTGCCTGATGCTCTGCAAAGTGCGTGAAAAAAGGAGCGCCTGCAACATCACCAACCGCCCAAATATGGGATTGATTTGTCCTTCCATACGCATCTACAGAAATGCCTTTTTCAGAGAAAAGAACCTTTGCATTTTCTAATTGGAGTGAAGACACGTTGGGTCTTCTTCCAGTCGCAATAACTAAAGCATCAGTCTCGATATTCGGGTCAATTTGGAATTTTTCGTTAACATACTGAATGTTAGTGGGTTTGGTGTTAAGGTGCAAAGAGATCCCGTCTTTTTGGAGTTGTTTTGCCACCACCTCTTGCGCAAGCGGATCTTCTCTATCGAGAATCGTATCATGAGAATGAATGAGAGACACTTTGCTCCCAAGTCGTTGAAAGGCTTGTGCAAGCTCTGCTCCAATCGGGCCGCCTCCGAGAACAGCCATACTTTTAGGAATGCGTGACAGATTAAAAACGGTTTCATTGGTTAAAAAGGGGGTCGTGCCGAGCCCTTCAATCTGAGGGATAAAGGGAGAGGAGCCTGTTGCAATGACAATTTGTTTTGCAAAGATTGTTTCGCCATTCACGTTTAGCGTATGGGGATCAACGAAAGAGGCTTCACCATCGAGCGTTTCAACCCCCATTTTCGCAAGGGCGTCTGGATCTTCATGAGAGCGCACGTCTTTTACAATGTCTTGCACGCGCTTTAGAGAGCCATCTGCACTAAAAGTAGAGGACGCACACTCAATTCCAAACTGCTTCGCATTTTTAATGTTGTGCGCAGCATGCGCAGAGGCAATGAGGGCTTTACTTGGAATGCATCCAAAGTTTGTGCAGTCGCCGCCGTAGAGGCCCTTTTCAATCAAAAGGACTTTTTTCCCGGCTTTTGTAGCACCGATTGCAATGACAAGGCCGGCAGCACCAGCTCCAATAACAATAAGGGGATAATTCTTCATTTAATTCCTTTTTATCAAATTTTATTTTTATACCCAAGTTTTAAGATAATTTGAGTTTTTTGCAAAAATATGTTAAAATTATCCTGTTCGAATATTTTTTAACATAAGAGATTGGCATGACTGTTGGTGCATTTTTCAAAGGGATTCCCGTTCAAGTCGTCGTGCTTCCTTCGGGGGAGGCGAGCTCCTCCGATGACCGTTCCAATGATCTACAAAGGCAATTCTTGCAGGTGCTCGATGACAATGCTACCCCTCTCGCAAAACGTGTGGTCGCCTTTGGGGCTCTTGGGGGGATTAGCTCAAACTCAGATCCCTTTTTACAGGACATCTTTGCCAAAACTCTGAAGCATCATCCTGTCGTCGATATCATCGACGCAATGGCTGGTATGCGTAATACAACATCAAAATATCGTCTTCTTGCTGCTGGTTTAGAAACTCTTTGCTCTCAAGGTCATAAAGATGAATCTCTTGTTCCTCGAGTTCTTGAGATTGTTGAACAAGTAAGAGAAGGAGCAAAAGGTCCCACTCCCGAAGAAGCGCATAAGCTAAGAATGGCTATTTTACGTTACATTGGCAAATCGGATTTTGTCCCGGACCCCGGAAAAATCACATCTGATCCCCTCCAAATAAAAAGCTCGCTAGAATTTCTTAAGAACATCTTCAAACACCCTTCTAAGGAAGAGCGCGCTTCTGCCTTACATCTGCTCGATGAATGGATTCGGAAAGGGGAAAAAACGTTTTGTGATGACGACAAAAAGCTCCTTTGTAGATACGTCTTTTTCTTCCTTTTTGTTTCTCCATTTGTAAACACACCGCTCATGATGACCGATGCTGAAAAACTGTCCGATAAAGAAAAAGCAAGAGGTCTTGCTTTTACACAGTCACTAAATCCTCTTTTTCAGGATAAAATTCGTCCCAGATTAATGCCATTTCTTGAGGGGGAAAATGTTGAGTATCAGGCTTTCGTAAATGTTATGAGAGAACTTCAAACTGAGCATCTCGTAAGCCCGGAAGCTCAAAGAGAGTATCGCCGCAAGTTCGATTTTACAGTTGAAAAAGTCTCACCTGAGAAGCTAGAGGATTGCTTAAAAAGAGCTCTTGCTAGTGAAGAATTTGGTGAGTTTGCGAAAGATGTCTTAGAGTATAGAAAACAGCTTGAAGCAAATATTTATCAAGAAGCAAACGAGGAGGCTGACGCCGTAAAGGCGAAACAAACAGAAGCCCAAAGGAAAAAAGAAGCAGAAAAAGCAAAGCGCTGGGAAGACTCGATAAAGGAGTTGATGAAGAAAGCTCAAGGTCAAGAAAAACCACAACAGTCTCAAGATAGCAGCAGAGTACAAATCCAAACACATAAGAATGATGATGATGATTCTTGGACGCAGGTTCCCATAAGAGAAAGCCATATCGCAAACCGAACCTTCAATCCTCTAAGCAGCAAGACAGATCCGATCCCCTGTACTCCCCATGTAGAGCGCTGGCTACTCTTTAGAGGGAATAAGCTTAAGGCCTGTCTCGAAGACAATAAAGAGAACAAGAGCTTGAAACGCTCAGAAAACACAGAGAATGAGTCCAATGAATCTCTTGCGAGGCATTTGTGTCCTTTTCGAGATCTTCTTGACTCCTCCCCCACACCCTTTATGGATAAATATTTCTTTTGTCCAAATGAACATGAGATGGCAACCGCAGGTGTAGTATTTACCTTTGGAGATCGGTTGAAAGAGAAAACCTTTGTCACGATGCAGCTAGATTCTTCTAAAAAACAGCTGTCTCATTTCTGTGTTAGGGGGGCATATGAGTTCGACAAGCTTAAACAAACTGGAATGGTTTTAAACCCATCTTATGAAGCAAATCAAAGCGCAGGGGCAGATAGAGAACACGTTGTAGGAGAAGAGGTCTCGGAAAGCAATCTCCGAGATATAACTTATGAATACCAAGACAACGGGAAGTTCCCCGGCCCCTTAACTGTGAAGTACTCCGTTCAAAGCAGCCAAGAAGATGGGAAGTGGATTCCATGCAAGCTTGTCATTTTCCCTCTTCGATGAAAGAATAAGATTTCATTTATTTATTTT
>CBDUSP010000060.1:0-9196 GCA_965370365.1 uncultured bacterium
ATTTGCTCAGGATAAAAGCCATCTTCTCTTGCAATTATTGACGCATATCCTTAACTTAACAAAAACGCCCACTTGACCATATTGGGTGTTTTTGTTAAGTTAAGGAGATGAAACCAAAAACATGCCTTAAACTCCTTTCCCCGCTTCTTAAAAAGCCTTTTTTTACAGCAAAACAAGCAAACGCTGTAGGGGTATCCTCGTCTGTACTTTGTTATTATATCAAAACAGGACAACTGAAAAGAATCCGCAGAGGGGTTTATCGAGGAGCTTCCTACCAAAATCCTCAAGCTTTCCTCTGGGAGGATCTCGCAGAAGCTGTCCTTTCAATTCCGGGTGGAATCGTCTGTCTTGTGTCTGCCCTAGCCATCTATGACCTAACAGAAGAACTCCCCCGCCAATATTGGATAGCCATCCGGCATGGAACCTCAGCTAAGAGAAATAAACAAACTAAACTCGTCCGCTTCCGCAATCAGGAACTTGGGAAAACCGAAATTGAGCTTGAGGGGATGAATATTCCCATTTTTGATCGCGAACGAACACTTGTGGATGCTTTTCGTCTCCTAAGCCGTGAAACTGCGATTAAAGCACTAAAAATGGCTCTTGCTAAAGGCGGGGGAAATCGTATCGACCTTATAAAATTAGAAGCATATGCTAAAGAGCTTCGATTTGATATTACTCCTTATTTACTGAGTGTAACCACATGATCAATGAACAGTCTCTAAAAGCTCGGCTTCAAACCATTGCTAAAGAAAAAGACATTCCCTTCAATTCATGTTGGAAACAATTGCTCTTAGAAAGGTTTTTGAGTCGATTAGGGAGATCTCCTCATGCCAACAAACTGATTTTTAAAGGAGGATTTCTTCTTGCCTACATGATGAAAATAGGTCGAGAAACGGTGGATCTAGACTTCCTTCTGACGCAAATGAAAGGGAAAAAAGAAAGCATCGAAGCGATTTCTAAAGAAATCTCCGAAATCGCTTTAGATGATGGATTTACTTTCTCTTTCAAGGACATCAAAATCCTTTCTCAGCCTCACATGGAGTACCCAGGATACCGAATCACGTTCAACGTTCTCTTTGGGAAGATGAAAGACAAAATTCACATCGATATTGGAGTTGGTGACGTAGTAGAATCTCAAGAAAGAGCAATCAAGCTCTTTCAATATAGAGGAAAACCTTTCTATGAAGATATGGTCTCTCTTTTGGTTTATCCTATCGAAACTATTTTTGCCGAAAAATTAGAAACTGTGCTTTCCAAGGGATCAAAAAACAGCCGAATGAAAGATTATCACGATCTCCTTCTTTTGGTACGAAGCAAAGGACTGCTCAACCAGAAAAAGCTTAAAGAGGCATTGGAAAACACTTTTACAAATAGAGGAACATCCCTTTCAACTGTCCAATTTGACGCTAGTGGGATTCAAACCCTTCAGCAATTCTGGAGCGCTCACCTACATGGGCTCGGCGATATTGCAAAAGAGCTCATACTGCCTCAAAATATTGAGGCAGTAATTGAAGAAATTAACCAAGGAGTAATAGCCCAAAGATAAACGCAAAGATCGCAAAGGATTCAACAATCGCAATTGCCAAAAATGATTTTCCAAACACCGCCGGCTGCTTCGCTGTTGCTTGAATCGCAGTCGCTGCACATCGCCCTTGATAAAGAGCAGAACCTATAAACGCAATCCCCACAAAAAGGCCAATCCCAATTCCACTTTCCGCAGACACAGTTCCCGCTTGAATCGCATTTTTCATAAGAACCATAAGGATAAATCCAAGGATCGACTGTGTAGATGGCGTTGCAGAAAGACCAATAAATTTTCCATGCCCTTCCTCAACACGCGTCATCGCCCCGTGAGAGGCCATCCCAGCGATTCCACAACCCATCGCACTTCCCAAACAACCAAGACCAAGGACAATTGCAGGTCCAACCATATCCATTCCCATACTTCTTTCTCCTATTTTGTCTTGTTAAGTCTCAAAGGGTTGAAAAGGCGTCCTCCGCCTTCAAAACTATAGTGAAACCACTCTAAAAAGTTTAAACGAAGTCCATGTACAACACTTCCCATAAGCGCGATCATAATATTTGTCGCATGCCCAAAAATAACAATGAAGAATGTTGCCACAACTCCTGGATCAATGCCAAGCGCATCGTTAAATGTATGCGCCATCACCATGCCACCTAATGCAAGCGCGTAAAGACGCAAGTAGGAAAGCGTATCTGCAAACACTTGCATCGTATGCAACAGCTCTTGGAATGCACCCCACTTCCTGCGGATGAGGGCCAAAACAAAAGCAAGAGCAATGCCACCAAAAAGCAGGCGAATTCCGATAAAATAAGCAACTGGCTTCGAAATCCACTCCATAAAATTCACAAGCGTCGTCGCATGGATAATCGATGGGAAATACAGGTATCCCCCGATCATGAAGAAAACCCAGCCAATCCCTGACCAATTGCGCCTTAAATATCTTAGAAATGACAGACTCAGGTGGATAATCCCAACGATAAATGAAAACTCAAGCAAGATGTTACTGGAAAACTCATCAAAAACAGGATATGTTTTTCTCTTACCAACTTCTTTTGTCACGTTAAAGGCCATATCCTCGCCTTTTCGCATCTCTTTGATCGACGGATATTTTTTAACAAGGTCCCGATACACATCGTCTTCGGTTTTAAAGTGGTACTCTGCTTTGTTCTTCACAAGATACCGAATCAAAGAAATCTTCTGGACAGGACTGTCTGGAGCAAAAGCAATCCCAAAGTAGGCGCCAGTAATCACCCCCCAGAAAATCGCACAAGAAGAAAGAAGGATACCCAACTTCACCATCCTTCGTTTCGCTCCCTGAAGCTTTGGGAATTTGAAGCGTAAGAAAAGCGAAAATACAAGGAAAATAAGTCCGTATCCCGCATCGGATACGATCATTGCAAAAAAGAGGGCGAAAAAAACAAGAACCCACATGGATGGATCCGCATCTGTATATGCTGGCGTATCAAAAATGTGAAGGATATCCTCCCCAACTTTTGCCACCCCTTTATTTTCCATATACGTTGGGATCCGATCCTCTTTCTCAATTAAGATCTTTTCACTCTCGACATTAAGCTTGGCTATAAGGCCCAATAGCGACTCCGCTCGCGTTTTTGGTACCCAGGCCTCGATCGCAAAAACCCCATCTTCTAATTGTAACTTTGCATTATGTTTGGCTATTTTTAAGTGGTGCACATTCATCTGCTCGATCAGGCCCGCTTGAAGCTGAGGGAGATAGTTTGACAAGCTCCGAATACTCCCTTCGAGTTTCTGGATCTCCTCACGCACTTCAAAAAGACGCTCTCTTAAAGCACCCACTGGCTGATCGATGAGGATCTCAATCATCTTTGGATACTGTTTTCCCTCTTCATTGATCGCCACAAAGTAGTCTAAATCATACTCTGTTCCCACATGGATAAGTTCCGGGGAAAGCTCCATCTTCGAAACAAGCTCGCTTTTCAAGCAAAAGAACTGAAAAACACGCTTTGTCTCATTTTCTAACTCATCTAACTCTCTTCTTGAAAAATCACCAAATGCGGCGATGCGGGCAATTTCAGCAGTTAATGTTCTTTCCTCTTCAAGAAAGACCTCTTCTTCCGCTTTCATCGAAACAATTTTTTCAGCAATCCCACCAATTCCCAAGTCTGTTTTTGGGGCCTCAAGCGGGTGTGTTGGATAGTGCCTTGCAATCTTAATTGCCAAAAGAGATATCTTGGCCTCTTCAGGAAGCTGTAAGACTTTTTTCCTTGTGGGATCGATGAACTCTAAAAAACCAGCACGCTGCGAAAGGGAAAAGAACTGGTCCATGTCCTTATGGCTTCCAAAAATGAGATACTTTTCAAGATCGACAATCATCGTAAAGCCTTCTTCATCTCAATTTTTTTCTTCGCAACTTTTGCTTGAGCAATCGCAGAGAGCTGCTGGTCTCCTAAGAAAATCCGAATTTTCTTAATATTGGCAGTTGAGCGAGGGATTAAAACTTTTTCGAAAAGATTGACCCGAATCGATACAGAGCGCAATTCCTTTTCTAAAGCCCTTTTCTTCTCTTCCGCAATGTTGATCTTCTCTCTTAAAGCGACAAGTTCTCGCAAAATCTCCACTGCTTGGTCTGTCCAAGCAGGGGTATCAAAAAGAGCGTAATCAGCGTCCCTAAACACAATCCCATCAAAAATCGGGATTTCAACGCCCGCGATATTTTCATAGCGCTTTTTCACATGCAAAACATCGGCATAAGAGACAAGATCAACGCTTACCTTATCCAAAAGAAACGAGGTAAACTCTTGAACTCTTGCCTTGAGCGTACGCATCTCTTCTACAAGAGAGGCAATTTCAGCCTGAACCTGAGCCACCTCAAACTGCAACATCGATTTTTTAAGCTGCAAAGTAGGAAGGTATTTCTGAAACTGCGCAAGCCGAATCTGCTGACCTCGAAGCTCATTCTTTGTTAGCTTTAAAGCCATCAGCTACCACCTGGGACCTCACGCGGCCAATACTTATCTGCGAGATTCTTTTTTAAGCCAACCTCTTCCAAATCAAAACACTCCGCAAGCGTCACCCACCCAAGATCAAGCGCCTTTTCAATCGGCAAATTCACCTCAAGATTCATCATCCTCTCTTCAAAAAGGACCGAATAGCGAAGAAGTTTTTCATCCCACCGAGACAGGCGAAATCCCATCGCTTGTCTCTCACGCGCCTTCTTTGAATCTGCGTAGAGACGAATCATTGTATTGGCAAGATCTCCATGATCTTCACGCGTTACACTTCCAATCACCTGCTGCTTTAATCGAGATAAGGAACCAAACGGATCAATCACTCCCCCGTGCAGATAGAACTGTCCCTCAGTAATATATCCCGTATTATCCGGAATCGGATGCGTAACATCCCCACCTGGCATCGTTGTTACAGACAAAATAGTGACAGAACCTTTCCCCTCGATGTCGACTGCTTTTTCATAGCGAGAAGCAAGATCAGAATACAAGGACCCTGGATAGCCGCGATTGGATGGAATTTGGTCCATTGTGATCGCAATTTCTTTGATTGCGTCCGCAAAAGCGCTCATGTCCGTCATCAAAACGAGGACATCTTTTCCCTCAATTGCAAATTTCTCCGCAACTGCCAAAGCCATATCTGGAACAAGCAAACACTCAACAGCCGGATCGGTCGCCTTGTGAATAAACATGACCGTTTTTTCAATCGAGCCCGCTTTTTCCGCATTCTCAATAAACGCCGCATAATCATCAAAGCGAAGTCCCATACCGGCAATCACCACAACATCAGCATCTGTTTGATTTGCAATCCGCATCATAAGAGGATTGTACGGCTCTCCCGCAACGGAAAAAATCGGTATTTTCTGCGATTTGACAAGGCTATTAAAGACATCAATCATCGGGATATTTGTCCGAACAAGATGTTTTGGAACGATCCTCTTTATCGGGTTAAAAGAAGGAGCTCCAATTTCGATCATATCGCCAAACACCTCAGGGCCATCATCGACCGGGTCACCTGCTCCACTAAATCTGCGTCCTAAAAGAGAGGGACCCGACACCACTTGCATCTGTCTTCCCAAAAAAGTTACATGATCACCCGTTGAAATTCCCCGCGTATTTTCAAAGACCTGACACGTGACAAGGTCTTCTTCAAAGCGCAAAACAGAGGCGTATGTAGTTGTCCCATTTTTTTTATGAATCTGAGCCATCTCGCCAAGGCGAACACCTTGCGCTGAGACAGTGATGAGGTTTCCCCTCATATCAATGATTCGATCGTATACTTTTCTCATGAGTTCTTTTCCGTTTTACGGATTTTTTCTTGCACGGCAGAGATTGCATCTAAATAGCTCTGCTCTCCAAACGGTAGGAAGTTTATGTTTTTCATCTCATTTTGCAGATTCAAGAAAAAGCTCCTCGCAACATCGTGCGCATCAAATTCAAAAGCGCAATCAAAAATCATCTGAATGAGACGAAACATCTGAATCTGTCTTGGGAGCGGACAGTAGGCATCTTCCTTATCAAAGGCATTTTGCTGAAGATAGCAAAACTCGTAAAGATCGCCCTTCAAAAAGATAATCATGTCAGAAAGAGCCACTCCCTCTTCCCCAACAACTTCCATTCTCTTACCAATCTCATCGCCTTTACGCAAGATCTCTTCAGCATTTTTTACTTTTTCCGTCCAACCCTCAAGCTCAGAGTCTAGCTGCTCTCCTGTCTTTTTGAGATACTTGGTCCAAGAAATCAAAGGATCAATCGCTGGGTAGCGACGTGCATCAGAGCGGGTTCTAGAAAGTCCGTGAAATGCACCAACAACCGCTAGCGAGCTTTGCGTCACTGGCTCTTCAAAGTTTCCACCAGCTGGAGAAACGCTTCCACCAATTGTTAAAGACCCTTCTTCATCATTTTTGAGTAGCAGTGCCCCCGCCCTTTCATAAAAAGCAGAAATTCGAGAGGCGAGATATGCAGGAAACGCTTCTTCTCCCGGAATCTCTTCAAGGCGTCCGGACATTTCACGCATTGCCTGCGCCCAACGAGATGTTGAATCGGCAAGAAGAAGAACATCAAGTCCCATCTGTCGATAGTACTCAGCAATTGTGGCTCCCATGTAAACAGACGCTTCTCGGGCAGCAACAGGCATCGATGAAGTGTTACAGATCATCGACGTCCTTTCCATCAAAGGACTGTTTGTATGCGGATCGATTAAGTCGGGAAACGTCTTGAGAACTTCAACAACCTCACCTGCCCTTTCTCCACAAGCTACGATAACGACGATATCCACAGCAGAGTACTTTGAAAGGTGATGCTGCATCACTGTCTTCCCTGCGCCAAAGGGACCTGGAGAACAAAATGTTCCTCCCTTCAAAATGGGAAACTGGGTGTCTAAGATGCGCAATCCCGTATCCATCATGCGAGAAGGACACAGTTTTTTTCCCTGCATCAGCGCATTTTTTACAGGCCATTTTTGAAACATTTTGAACTGGAGCGTATTTCCCCTTTCGTCCTCTCCTTCGGCAATGACCGTATCTATCGTGTAGGATCCAGCATGAGTCATAGAAGTGATCTTTACTTTTCCAAAAAGCGAAAAGGGAACCATGATCCGGTGAGAAAACCGCGCTTCAGGAACAGTTCCAAGAGTATCTCCTCTTATCAGAACATCGCCCACCTTTGCAACAGGAGTAAATTCCCACGTTTTTTCTCGATCCAAGGGAGGTAAATAGATGCCGCGAGAAAGATAAAGACCTGTTTCATCTGCAACTTTTTCAAGAGGATTTTGGAGACCATCAAAGATTGTCGTCAAAAGACCAGGACCCAATTCCGCCTCAAGAAGATGATCATCAAACCGAACGGGAGTATTTAGCTTAATCCCACGCGTATCTTCAAAAACCTGAAGTTTTGCCTCATTTCCTGCGATTTCGATCACCTCGGCAAGTAACTGTTCATTTCCAAGAGTAACCCGCGCCATTTCACCCTGACGGATAGATCCATCAAAGCGAACATGCAAAAGGTTTCCAAAAGCCCGAACGACAACACCGGTTGTTTTATTATCCATATTCACTCAACTCTTCTATTATATCTGTTGCTGCGCGCAAATCTTCTTCAGTTGGTTCCATAACGCTTTCTACAAGCAAGAGCCTTGCAGCGTATGCTAAAATGCGATCCAACGTGAAATGTTCCCTTGATTCCCACTCTTCGAGTTTTTCAAAACGATACTTTGAAAGGCTTTCAGCTAACTTTCGGGGATCGAGGTTATTGTCCACAAAAAGGACTTTTAAAGCTTCATATTCTGCAGGCGGTACGTATTCAGGAGCATCTTTTTGCGCGATAATCGCGGCAATAAATGGGTCTGTTGGGTCCTCAAATTGGAATTCTTGGACGATATCCCTTCCCAATTTTTTCGCTCTAAGCGCGCTCAAAACACAAGAAACCTCCCTTTCAAAAGCATAATACTCTGATAGAAAGCCGTCTCTTTTTTGCAAGTACATCGAAGACACAAGAGAGGGAAAATAGCGAAGACGCTCCTCATCTGAATCATGGGCATCTAAAAAATCGCTCACATAAGCTGGGAGAGGTTCCCTTACTAAAAGGGCTTCTTCGAGCTCTTTTCCGAGGATCGTTCCCCTCTCATCTAAGGGAGACCCAAGCCAAAAAGCTTTGATGTTATACAAATCGATGGGTTCAAGAAGGAAACGAACCGATTGCAAATCTCGATCCGTTAAGTTCATTGCAAGATCATCTTTCAACTGAGCAAAAGAGAGTTCAGGCTCTCCACGCAACGACAATAGAGGAAGAGAAGTAGCTACAAAATAGTACCGCATCAAAAGTTCTCTCTTTATAGAAACCACTGATCAATTCATTCACTTAAATCTTTCCGCGCTTTTTGACAGCTTTTGACTTTTTCTTTCCTCACTAACTTACAAAAGTTTAGATTCGTTCGAAAAAATCAAAATCTGCCCTAAAAACCATCAAAAATCTTCGGTAAAGCAATTGATCAGTGTCTCCTATACGCTAAAAATCATATCTCTAAAATCTCTGCGAATAAATCCCGCAATGAGCTCTTTGACAGTTGTATCAGAAATGTCAATGGTGATCTGTCTTCCCTTCATCTGAATCTTCACGCCACCTGCAAAATCACCAATCTCAACACTTTGTTTTTGAAGTTTTTCAAGAGAGTTTTCCGCGATGAGCGCATTGATCGATTTTGGGGAAATGTCTTTTGGAATAGAGGCGACAAACTCCTCTTCGAGTCCCTGCTCTTCTACAGATTTCATAAAGGAGTTGATCAGTTGAGCAATGACTTTTGGATCTTTCATCTCTTTTGAGACGAGCTCCCCAAGAGACTTATCAAAAAGCTCATTTTCGATCTTCTGTTTTAAAAGTTCCACCCCTTGTCTGCAAGCAAGCTGTAAAGACGCTGAGAAAACCTTCCTTTTTTCCTCAATATCATCTTTTGCAGATTGGATGAGTGTATCTGCTTTTTCACGCGTTTCTCGAAGAATCTCTTCCGCCTGAAGATGAGCATTTTCGATAATCTCGCGAGCTTCTTGTTTGGCTGGCTCTAAGGTCTCGTTTTTAAGCACATCGCAAATCTTTTGGATCTTGTCTCTGCCTGTCTCTAATCCCTTCATAGACGCTCCCGAGGTTTTCTTTCAGAGAATACTAGATATCAAACTTTTTTGTCGTTCGCTAT
>CBDUSP010000061.1:0-9144 GCA_965370365.1 uncultured bacterium
TTGGTGAATTTTGACCGAAGGCCAGGTGAATGAGTTGTTCAGTGTCTCCTTAATCAGGCAGCGTCCCCTCTTTAGAGGGTATTTTTTGAACGACCAGGCGATACGAGTATTTGTCTTTTCTCCTCTTTTTCCCTTTCTTGCTTTTTAGAGGAGGGTTAAAGAAGATGTCTACTCGAAGCATACGGTAGATTTCTCCCTTTTCTCCCTCCTTTTCCCCTGTGCAGTGGAGTGTGAACGATCGTTCGACTTTCCTTTGTTTTGTTCCGGGGAGTTCGAGGATCTTTGGGAGAAGGGAAATGGGGAGAGAGGTTTCTCTTTTTGAGGGGAGTCTGTCCCATGGGATTTCTCGGTTTAACAGTTTTTCCTTCACTTCAGAAAAACTCCACTCTGAAATACGTTCTCTCTCCATTTCCTCAAGCAAGAGCATCTCTTCGCGATAGGTAAATATAGGGCCTTGGATCAGGGGAATGAGACAAAGAGAAACGATCAAAATGGAAATGAGAATTTCTAGGAGGAGAAAAGGTTTTTTAGTGAATGAGGATGGGTTTGAACTGGAGGTAATCGCAGGAGGTGAGGCGATAGCGGATTCCATTTGTGTCTCCAAAGAGTGAGGTGTTGGCCTTGATGTTGTGTAAATGCCCGAAGACACATGTGTCAATATTGTACTCTTCCAAAATTTGGGACGCTCTTGATGGCTTCATATCTGCTCCAATCGGAGGATAGTGGGTCATCGCAATACGGATCTTTGCATCTTTATTTAACTGGTTGAGACTCAGCTTTAATCGCTCAAGTTCTCGATTGAAAATGTTTTGCGAGAGCTCTTCTTGCACAATATCTTCGTTAGACTGTTTCTTCTCTCTTGGATTTTCCTGGAACTCGATGAACTCTCCAAACGAATACTCGGGGGTGTCCCAAAGCCTGGCGCCGCCGATTGCGATATCTTTTAAGTGGAACGCGTTGTTCTGAATAAGGTGAATTGAAGGGGGGAGGATGCTGCCAAGTTTTTTTAAAGACCCCCACCAAAAGTCGTGGTTGCCTTTGATCATTACTTTGGTTCCGGGAAGGGCGTCGATCCAGAGAAGATCAGCAAGCGCATCTTCAGGTCGCATGGCCCAGGAGACATCTCCCGGGATGAGGACGAGATCCTCATGTGTAATGAGAGACTTCCAGTTAAGAGCAATCGCTTCAGCATGGTCTTTCCAGTTTGGACCAAAGACATCCATGCTCTTATCTGGGACGCCGAAGCTTAAGTGAAGATCGCCAATTGCCCAGATGTGCATGCTTTATTTAAGACTTAACGCGCGCTGCAAAGCGGGCTTTTGTTCTCGCTGCTTTGTTTGCTTTGAAAATGCCTCTTTTCACACCTTTATCCATCAAGCTGTAAAGAGTGCTGAGCTTTTCGTTTGTTTGCTCGGCTCCCTCTTTCTTTTCCAAAGATGTAGTAAAGCTGCGCATTGCAGTCAAAACGCTTGATTTATGGGCACGATTGCGAAGCTTCCGTTTTTGATCTTGGAGACCTTTTTTCAATACAGAAGGACGTTTCGGTGGAAATGTCTTTTCTCCTTCTTTTTGCTCAGCCATGTATCCTCTTAACAAGTTATAAAATAATGAAAGGGCCCAGTATAGATTCTTTGGTAATAATTCGTAAAGCTCGAAAAATCAGCCTGGGAGAATATATTCAATTTTTTCCTTGGTAGCGACGAATTGATAATAAAGGAATGCACATATATAATTACTGTATGACTTTTTGTGAACATAGTTATTATAACAATCAAATGGGGGCCTTTTGTGAGTTTTCCCCCAATGGATTTCAGACAGACCTGAGGCGTTTTTCCTCGCTTCGAGGTCGGTTTCTTTGCTTTAAGGTGCTGATTAAAAAGGGAGCTTTTCTTCCTTTATTTCTCATTATTAGGGGGTTGGCGACTTGTTTAAGGGCGTTTGGGGTTTTTATAGGAGCTCTTCTGGTTGCAGTTTCTTTTGCAAACTCTGAGAAAGTGCGACGATTTTTTCTTCAAAGAATTGCTTTCTTTGCAAGGGATTTGGCCGACTGGGTATTGGTTCCTTTTATGCTGATGCGGGGCTTTTTTTCGCTTATTGCGGGCTGCGTTCATCCCGCCGTATATTTCAATTAAACGCATAAAAATTTCTTTAAACGTTCTTTTTCGCTTTTCGATTTTGGGGGGAAGAGAGGTGTCTTTTTGAGAAATCTTCGATAAGTCGATTGGTCTTTTTTTGCTTCTGTTTATTCTTGTTTTGTTTTGAATTGTTTCTGATTGGTCATAAAAAAGGGATGTTCCTTTTACAAAGTAACAGTGTCGTTGTCTCATCCAGATTTCTGCGTAGCTGGCATGTCTTTTGTTGAATTTGGTATCCTCGAGAATCCAGACGACTTTGTATCCTAGAGCTTGATATTCAAACACTCTTTCTTGCGCTTCTTTCTCGGAGATGGGGGAGCATTGAATTTCAAAGACGATTTTTTCTTTTTCCCAAACAACGTCTGCAATTCTTCCGATGGAAGGAAAAGGTTTTTCTAAAGTGGCGCCCTGAAGTCTCTTTTGGATGTTCATCTGAATAAGGAGGTGTTTCTCGCTTTTACCATGGAGCCTGCATGAGGGAGTCTTCGATAGATGGTAGAAATGGGGGAATTGGAGTTTGCTGCGGCGGTACCTTAGGAGGCTATTGCAGCTAAGACACAGGTATGTTTTTTTAGAGCATGCATCCCACGCACTAATTATTTCTTCTTCGTCTTTTGCGAATAATGTCATAGGCGTGTATAATTGTGAAACTAGACCAAAAGGATATCAGAAATTCATGAGCGGAACAACAGCTTTTAGCAATCCTCAGCATCAGCAAAAAATCGAAGAACTTGTTGCGATTGCAAAAGATCAAGGCTATCTCACATACGAGGAGATCAATGAAATCCTCCCGATGACTTTCGACTCTCCTGAGCAGATTGACCAGGTGCTGATTTATCTCAGTGGCATGGATATTCAGATCTTAAATCAGGCGGAGGTTGACCGGCAAAAAGAGAGGAAAAAGGAGGCCAAAGAGCTAGAGGCTCTCCCCAAAAGATCGGAAGGAACCTCTGATGACCCTGTGCGGATGTACCTTAAAGAGATGGGGTCTGTTCCTCTTTTGACCCGTGAAGAGGAAGTCGAGATCTCCAAGCGGATTGAAAAGGCCCAGGTTCAGATCGAAAAAATCATTATGCGATTCCGCTACTCGGTTCGCGAAGCGATCTCAATTGCGTACCACTTCATTTCAGGGAAAGAGCGCTTTGACAAAATCATTGCAGAGAAGGAGGTCGCTGATAAACCGCTTTACTTAAGTCTTCTTCCAAGACTCTGTGAGTTGATGAACCAGGAGGATCACCTCCTCGAAAAACTGTTAGTGGATCTCCGCGATTCCAGTTTGAAAAAAGACAAAAAAGCAACGCTCCTTGATTCGGTTGAAAAAAGTCGTATCCGCTCCCAAGCTTATTTAAGGCAGCTTTGCTGCAAACACAACATCATCGATGATTTTGGCGAGGTGGTCCTTTCCTCATACGAGTGCTTTTTAGCCCTTGAAAAGGAAATTCAGGAACTCACTCCACGCGCTGAAAAAAATAAGTTTGCTGCCGCAAAACTTTCTGCGGCAAAGAGAAAGCTTCGCAAGAGAGAGCTTGCGGCGGGCCGTACTCTCGATGAGTTCAAAAAAGATGTGCGGATGCTACAGCGCTGGATGGATAAGAGCCAGGAAGCCAAGCGGGAAATGGTAGAATCGAACCTCCGCCTTGTGATTTCGATCGCGAAAAAGTACACCAATAGAGGTCTTTCCTTCCTCGATCTCATCCAAGAAGGGAACATGGGCCTTATGAAGGCTGTTGAAAAGTTTGAGTATCGCAGAGGCTATAAGTTTTCAACCTATGCTACTTGGTGGATTCGTCAAGCGGTCACGCGTGCAATCGCTGACCAGGCCCGAACGATTCGGATCCCCGTTCACATGATCGAAACGATCAATAAAGTGCTTCGCGGGGCAAAAAAACTCATGATGGAGACGGGGAGAGAACCCACTCCCGAGGAACTTGCAAAAGAGTTGGGCCTAACTCCTGAGCGTGTGCGCGAAATCTATAAAATTGCGCAACATCCGATTTCCTTGCAGGCAGAAGTTGGCGATGGCGGAGAGAGCCAGTTTGGAGACTTCCTCGAAGATACCGGTATTGAATCTCCTGCAGAAGCAACCGGCTATGCAATTTTAAAAGACAAGATGGCTGAGGTGTTGGCCTCTCTCACCGATCGCGAGCGCACGGTACTGATCGAAAGATTTGGTCTTCTAGATGGAAAGCCGAAGACGCTCGAAGAAGTGGGCGTTCGTTTCAAGGTAACTCGTGAAAGAGTTCGTCAAATCGAAGCAAAAGCACTTCGAAAAATGCGCCATCCGACGCGCGCGAAACAGTTGCAAGCCTTTCTAGATCTTCTCGAAAACGAGTAAAACACTTTTCCCTTCCAATTAAAGTTTTTATTGTATACAAGAGACCGAAGAGACTGGACCTTGGTTCGGGAATTCTCTAGGCAGTGTTCCTGTGCCCGAGCAAACTCAAACCTTGGATATAAAAGAGGATTCGTCGCTTTTTTTTGGTTATTTTTCGTCTAGTGTAGGTGGATACAATGAAGACAGTGAGCAAGATCGTTTTATGGGTAGTCCTCTTTTTGGGGGTCGTTGCTTTTACAGTTCATTATATTATGCATCACAACATCCCTGTCTTAAATCCGAAGGGATGGATCGGTCTGCAACAAAAAGAGCTGATCATTCTTTGTGTCCTTCTAATGTGCATTGTTGTAATCCCTGTCTTTTTCATGGTCCTTTTCTTTTCTTGGAGATATCGCGAAGGAAATAAAAAGGCAAAATATGCGCCCAATTGGGGGCACAACCATATAGCGGAGACTGTTTGGTGGGGAATCCCCATCATCATCATTGCTGTTTTGGCAGTAATCACTTGGCGCTCAACCCATGAATTAAGCCCTTACAAACCCATTGAAAATGGAAACAAGCCCCTTGTTATTCAGGCGATTGCCCTTGAATGGAAGTGGTTATTTATCTATCCAGAGCAGAGGATTGCTACTGTAAATTACGTTCAATTCCCCGAAAATACGCCGCTTGTTTTTGAAATCTCTGCGGATGCGCCGATGAACTCCTTTTGGATTCCGCAGCTCGGTGGTCAAATTTACGCGATGCCGGGAATGCGGACAGAGCTTCACTTGATTGCAAATGAGACGGGAACATTCCGCGGTTCTTCTTCTAACTTAAGTGGATCTGGATTTGCGGGGATGGTTTTTAAGGCGATTTCTTCGACGGAAGAAAGATTTGATTCATGGGTAGATTCTGTGAAGGAGTCCCCGTATCGTTTGAGCGATGAGGAATATCATCACTTGGCACTTCCGAGTGAATATGATCCTGTGACCTATTATTCTGATGTGGAAGAGGGTTTATTTAATCGCATACTAAAAAAGTACTCCAGAAGTGCAGAAATTAGGTGAATAAAATGTTTGGAAGACTTGGCGATCACGCACTAAAACATGACTGGATCGAGTATTTGGCAGGCGTTTTTATGCTTGTCGGTGCCATCTATCTTGTGGTTCTAATCACGCGCCTTGGAAAGTGGAAGTGGCTTTGGAAAGAGTGGATCACATCGGTTGATCATAAAAAGATTGGGATCATGTACATTGTGGTCTCGGCGATCATGCTCGCCAAAGGGCTTATCGATGCCGTTATGATGCGGGCACAGCAGGCCATGGCCTTTGGTGACTCTTCAGGATATTTGGGAGCGGAGCACTTTCAGCAGATTTTCACAGCGCATGGCCTTACGATGATTTTGTTTGTGGGAATGGGCCTTATCTTTGGGATTATCAACTTAGTTCTTCCCATGCAAATCGGTGCAAGAGATGTTGCTTTCCCTTACTTAAACTCTTTGAGTTTTTGGCTCTTCTCCTCTGCATCGATGTACATCTTGGTCTCTCTTGTCATTGGCGTTTTTGCCGGCACAGGCTGGTCTTCTTACACTCCACTTGCAGGGATTAAGTATAATCCGGGGGTCGGGGTCGATTATTGGCTTTGGACGGTGCAGATATCGGGACTGGGGAGCCTTCTTACGGGGGTCAATTTTTTTGTCACCATTGTGAAGATGCGTTGTCCTGGCATGACGCTCATGAGGATGCCGATTTTCGTTTGGGCGTCTTTATCTGCTATTATTTTGGTGGTTTTTACCTTCCCAGTGTTAACGGGAGCTGTAGCGATGCTCTCAACAGATCGCCTTCTAGACACCCACATCTTTACTACTGAGCTTGGTGGGAATCCGATGCTGTTTATTAACTTGTTCTGGGTTTGGGGGCATCCTGAAGTTTATATTCTCATCTTACCTATTTTTGGGATTTTCTCTGAAATCGTTCCCGTATTTACAGGGAAGAAACTCTTTGGTTATACCACGATGGTGTTCGCACTTCTTGCAATTACGGTTTTATCATTTCTTGTCTGGCTTCACCACTTCTTTACGATGGGCGCGGGTCCCTCGGTGAATGCCTTTTTTGGAATCATGACGATGATTATTGCGATTCCAACGGGTGTCAAGGTCTTTAATTGGCTCTTTACGATGTTTCGAGGGAAGATACGATTCACAGTGCCGATGCTTTGGTTTCTAGCGTTTATTTTTACCTTTACTCTCGGGGGAATGACGGGAGTTATGATGTCGATCCCTGGGATTGATTTCCAAGTGCATAACAGCCTGTTCTTGGTAGCTCACTTCCACAACGTGATTATTGGAGGTGTTGTCTTCGGTCTTTTTGCAGGCTTGACATATTGGTTCCCCAAGTTTTTTGGCTTCCGCTTAGATGAAAAATGGGGAATAAGGGCCTTTTGGTGTTGGTTTCTCGGCTTTCTCCTTGCCTTTATGCCTCTTTACCTCCTCGGATTCATGGGAATTAGAAGGCGCTTGAATTACTTCCAAGATCCTTCGCTTCAACCGCTCTTTTTAATTGCAGCTCTTGGCGCTGCGGTGATTCTTCTTGGGGTTTTTTTCCAGGTCATTCAAGTTATCGTCAGCATCAAGCATCGCAAAAAGCTAAAAGACACAACGGGCGATCCATGGGGAGGAAGGACTCTAGAGTGGATGACCAAATCTCCACCCCCATTCTATAACTTTGCAAAGACACCGACTGTTCATGGAAAGGATCCTTTTTGGGCGATGAAGCAATCTGGAAGAGCTCCAGAAAAGGGGCCTTATGAAGAGATTCACATGCCAAAAAATACTGCAGGTGGATTCTATATCGGAGTTTTAAGCTTCCTTGTTGGCTTTGGTATGGTGTGGCATATGTTCTGGCTCGCTGGTATAAGCGCGATTGGAATTATTGCATGTCTCATTTATCGGCTCTACGAAAAAGAGACCTCCTACTTTGTCCCTGTAAAAACAATTAACAAACTTGAGGGAGTATGAGAGAGCACGATCACGCATCGCAAGAGTACTCAAAAACGGTCTTTGGGTTTTGGGTCTATCTCTTAACAGATTTTGTTCTGTTTGCAACGATTTTGGCATCCTACTTTGTCTTAAGACATAGTACGGTTGGAGGGCCAACGGCTCGCGATGTGCTTCCCTTGTGGTTTAGCTTTGTGCAGACAATTGTCCTTTTAGGATGTAGTTTAACAAGCGGTTTTGCTGAAGTAATGGCCTTTCGCAAAAAAAGGGGATCTACTCTTTTCTGGCTTGGGGTTACCTTTGTTCTTGGATGCATCTTTTTAGGGATGGGATTGTCTGGATTCTCTACTCTTATCCAGGCCGGGCACGGATGGGACAAAAGCGCATTTTTATCGATCTATTTTACGCTTATTGGAACGCACTTTTTTCACGTAATCTTTGCCCTTCTTTGGATTGTAGTTCTCGGGCCGCTTGCCTTCCGATTTGGTCTTGGTCCAAGGAGCTTGCAGCGATTTAGTTGTCTGCGGATTTTTTGGCAGTTTATAGGGATGATTTGGATCGGCGTTTTTACAGTCGTTTACCTCTTAGGAGTCAGCTAACATGATTGATCTTCATAGCAAAGATAACACACGAGTAAAGCCCCTTTTTATTGGTTTTTTTCTATCTCTTCTTTGCACGGCAGGGGCTTACTTAATCGCGTTTTCTCACGTGTTGAACTATGCCCTTTTTTTTGGCGCAATTGCCTTTTTGGGGGCAATCCAAACATTTGTGCAGATTATCTTTTTCTTCCGTCTTGGTACTGAGAAAAAACCGCGCTGGAATTTACTGATGTTCTTGCTTATGAGTTTTGTTGTCTTCTGCATTATCGGAGGTTCCATCTGGATCATGAACAACTTGGGATACCACACAGACTATGAGCCAAATTAAACCAACTACATTTTCTAAAAAGTCTTACCTGCTTCTTACAAAGCCGGGGATTATGATGGGCAATGCCATCACACTCTTAGCTGGGTTTTTTCTAGCGGCGAGAGGTTCTTTTAATCTTGTTCTTTTTCTAGCAACTGTTGTGGGGCTTTCTTCTGTAATTGGGTCGTCTTGTGTCTTTAACAACCTCATTGATCGGGTGGCGGATGCAAAGATGGAGCGAACGAAAAAACGGTCGATGGCGCTCAAATCCATCCCCCGAAAAAAGCTTATTTTCTTTGCCGTTGCTCTAGGTGTGTTTGGATCTGCTCTGCTCTTTTTCTTCACCAATCTTTTAGCTTTTGGCATTGGTCTTTTTGGTTTTGTCGTCTATGTAGGGCTCTATAGCTTTATGAAGTATTCCTCTACCCGAGGAACTTTGATAGGAAGCATTGCAGGGGCAGTTCCCCCAGTTGTTGGCTATGTAGCTGTCACAAACAGCTTAGACTTAGGAGCTTACCTACTGTTTGTGATCGTAGTGATTTGGCAAATGCCCCACTTTTATGCGATTGCCATTTTTCGGATGAAGGATTACAGAGCAGCCGCCATTCCGGTTTTGCCGATTGTTAAAGGCATGAAAACAACCAAAGTCCACATGCTCCTTTATATTCTTGTCTTTTTACTTTTATAAATTCATATATTGTCATCATTTTATCTGAACTACATTTATAATCTTTCATAAATTGTGTTATATTATTTGGTTTTTGCACACATATAATAGGTCTATATGCTTTATA
>CBDUSP010000062.1:0-8788 GCA_965370365.1 uncultured bacterium
CAAGCCTGTTTCCGTTCAAGTTTTATCCTGCCGCAGCGTCAGCTGCGATCCTGCCGGCGTAGCCTACTGCCAAGCGAAGCGGATCCTGTTCATTTTTTAATGCGTTAGTCCTGAAGAGGCCCGTCTGAAAGAGGCCCGTCTGAGTCTCTTTGGGGATCTTGTTTTTCAGGTGGTTTCGCGCTAGGAGAAGCTGTTGTGCTATTCCCGTGTCGATCCATGGAGGTTGTCGTAGAGGAGGGGTCTTCGTCGTCGTAGATTTCATCATCGGGAAAACCTGAAGAAGAAGTGCTCGGAAGGCCTCCAACTGGATGCGTTGTTGCTTCCTCACTACTGTGTCTATCGTTTCCCTCACAAACACAGGTTCCGTAGAAAGTTGTAAATATAGCTAAGGCACTGCCTCCAACTCGTGTTAGAGCTGTTTTGTCTTCGAGTAGCCAGTATGCAATTACTCCTGCAGCTGTACCGTAAAGGAGGGCATTTGTACTTGGAAGGGAATTTTGGCTAGAGGATATCATAATTGCTTTTCCTTAGAGGAGTTTCTGAAGGGAGATTTTATCAACACGGTTGTTTTTTTCAAATGGATAAATTTCAAGAGTTGATTCGATAGGTTTTCTTGTGCAAAATGGTTTGGTGCAAATGAAGAAAAAGACAAAATCCCTTGTTATTTTTTGGAGCGCTCTATTTACGAGTCCCTTGGCTCTTGAAGCAGCACCCCCTCCAGATTATCTTTCTTTTGCAACGGGAGTTTATAATCTTCTTCATCCAAAGTGGCGCACGTGGGAATTTGATCTTGAGTACAAATTTCACTTGCGCTGTTTAAAATCTCCAAATAGATACCTAGAGTTTCGTCCTTTGGTTGGTGCTTTGCTGACTTTAAAAGGAACGAAGTACTTCTATTTAGGTTTGAACTTCGATCTTCTTTTTTTCGATCATCTTCTTTTTGCGCCCGGCTTTGCAGCTGGTTATTTTTCCAAGGGTAACGGCAGAGATTTGGGCTATCCGATTGAATTTCGAAGTGGGGTAGAGTTCGCCTGGCAGTTTTCTGATGCGCGCCGTTTAGGGGTCCACTTCTATCATTTATCGAATGCAAGTATCGGAAGAAGAAATCCAGGGGAGGAGTCTTTGGTTATCTTTTATGATATTCCTCTCGTTAAGGGATTCCCTTTTGGAGGGGATGCCTCAACCCTCTCTCGTTAGGGAGATACTCCTAAGTGGATTGGATGTCAAAGTAACTTCACTTCGTGTCACTGTACGAAGCAGCTGCACTCAGGGGTCTGAGGCTCTTGACTGGAGGGGTGTGTGTGTTCTGCATCTGCACTTTGGTTTTCGTAGCTAGTCGTTGTCTCGTCAACGTGTTGTGATGGCTTCTCTGAAGATAACTCTGTGTTTGTTGGAGCGGGGGAATCTGAGGTCTGAGTCCCTTGATTGGGTGTGTGTGTGTGTCCTGCATCTACAGTTTGGTTTTCGTCGCTATCTGGATCTCTTCCAAACTCATGTAGCAGACATTCGGAAAAACCGGAGAAGGCCAGATCTCTGTTGGGCGGGAGAGAGTTGTCTGTGATAATGTTTGAGATCCTTTGACTTTTGTCATCTGTTTCGGGGTCTAGAGGGGTCATTCCCTCCTTCTCCAGAAGCTTTGCGTAAGCATTTGCTTGAGTCCTTTTTTCCCACTGATCAAACCTCTCCTCTTCTGTTTCTTCCTTGGGGGAAGTCGGCGGAATGGGTGGCCCTGACTCTGTCAGGGGAGGGTAGGGATTTTCAGGAGTGTTATCGATTGAGCGGGGCCCGTCTACTGGGAGCTCACCTGGAATGAGACTGAGTAGATTGGATTGATTTGGGGAGTCTATGAAATGAGGTGGGGCAGTTGATGGTGTCATTATTACCTTTTATTTGTTTTTAATTATTTTAACACTTATCTAGAAATAAGTCTAGATAGCCATAAGTGCGGTTAGTAGTAATTATTTTAATCTGTACCGGACAAAAATGTTTCCCCTCGAGACCTATCCTGTTGCCGCGTTAGCGGCGATCCTACCGGCGGAGCCTACTGCCACGAAGCGTATCCTGTTACTTTTCCTCCCAAGGACTTGGCTTTCCAAGTCCGTTTCTATTCAATTTTTGTCCGGTGCGGAGGAATTTTGGTCGAAGAGCTGGCGAATGAATTGATCAGTGTCTCCTTAAGGAGCTATGGGCAACAGGAACAACAACCTTTTTCTTTGGCGGGGGGTCGTGGATTATCAATTGTATCGGCTTTAGAATCCATCCTCGTTACTTGAGGGATTGGTCCGGTTTTATAAGCCTCGGGATTGCTGCTCTGGTTTAGAGACTCTGCTTGAGAATCTGGGTTTCCCCCGGAGGATTTGTTGTCCAGATCGACTTTAATTATTGTCTGATTAGTCTCTGGAGGGACAGGTTCGCTTGCTCCTGAAGAGTTCATAGTCTCCGAATCAGGTAAGGTTGTCTCGGGGGAGTCATTGGGCGAACCGCCTGGGTTGTTGAAACCAACCCTTTCATCGTTCGGGTCTAGAGTCCCTATTGAAGAGTTAGAGGGTTTAGGCACGTGACTCTTCTCTTCAACCAGCGGTTCTAAGACTGTCTCCCCAATGGTGTGGGGAATATTTTCCTCGCTGCTCGCTCTCTCCTCTTCTGTTGGGAGGGTAGAAGCTCGGTTATGAAAGCTTGGGAGGTAGGGTGGTTGTACGGGGGAAGTCATCTTGAACCTATTTGTAGGGAATTGTTTTTTAGAGCAGCTCCTTATTGCAAACGACGATATCCTACTCTAAGTTTACCATCCAACGCAAGGTTACTTTGATGTTCTGTTTCCGCGCCTCTTAGGTAAAAAGCTTAACGCACTGATTATAAGTAAGTTGCACCAGTCTGTGAAAGGAGTTTGGATCTGTTGGTAATAGTTTTTAATAGCGTTGATTTATTTGTGCTTAATTTCTGTGGGTTTATTGTTGAATAATAATGTAATTTTAATTATAACTAATATTAGAGATGGTTTGGGTTTGTTATGGCTAAAGAGCTTCCCTTTGATCCTTTGCCCTTATTTGGGGATCCCCATGTGCAGACGTTCCTTTCTACGTCTACGTGGTGGATTCAAGAACACAGCTCAGATACGCAGCTGATCCCTCTTTCCGATGGGGATAAACTGACTATGGAGTTGGTCACTCCAGAAAATTGGGAAGAGACCGATATCACCGTTTTGTGTGTTCATGGGCTTTGTGGCTCTCATCACTCATCTTATTTGCTAAGACTTGTCAATCATTTGACTCCTTTAGGAGTGAAAACGGCTCGTTTTAATATGAGAGGTTGTGGATCAGGAAAAGGGCTTGCAAAAGACATTTACCATAGCGGCCGCAGCGAAGATGTGTTTGAGGCGATCAAAGCTTTAAAAGAAGAATTTCCCGACTCTCCGATTGTTTTAGTTGGATTTTCTCTTGGGGGAAATATCGTTTTAAAGCTTGCGGGGGAGTTAGGCTCTTTAGGGGAGCCTTTTCTAGATCAAGTTATTGCAGTCGGTCCCCCCGTGGATCTTATGGCAAGTATGGAACTTGCAAAAGAGGCTGGAAACGGAGCTTATGAGAGATACTTTTACCGTTTACTTCGAGATGAAGTTCATGAAAGACACAGGATGTTTGAAGAGTTGCCTCCTATTAATCTGCCGAAAGACTTAACCCTTTTTGAGTTTGATCAGATATACACTGCGCCAATTGTTGGGTATTCGGACGTTCTCGAGTATTATGCAAGCTGCAGCGCGATTCACTATATCGAGGAGATTGCTATTCCCTGTAGAATCCTCTTTTCTGAGGACGATCCGATTATTTCTCATCAAATGCTAGATTCCTACAATCTTCCTCCTCACGTTGAGGTCTACAAAACAAAGAAAGGGGGACATATAGGATTTTTAGGGAACCCCGCCTCCGAGCGAGGTCTTTTTTGGCTCAATTCCGTTCTCGGTGAATGGATTTTAGGGAACGAGGATGAAGTTTCTTAAAATCTTTTTTCTCTTCTCATCAACGGTTTTTGGGGCGAATGCAGAACCTTGGTTTACTGGACCTCTTTTAGCTCCTTCTGCAAAAACAGTATACCCTGGACATGTAAAGTTTCAGCCCTATTTCGAAAACACCATTAAACTCGCGCGCTACGACTCAAGTTGGCAGTTGCAAAGTAGAAAGCAGTTTTATACTGGAATGCTGCGCGTTAAGACAAAGGTAGGGCTTCTTGATCGGCTTGATTTTCAGTTCACCCCTCGTGTGATTCTTGAAAAGACGCAAGGACAGCAGTCAATAAACTTTGGTGATCTTCCAATTGGACTCAATATTCAAGTGTTACGACCAAAAACGCAAGAAGAGGGCCCTTTTGTCAAACTCCTTCTTAGAGCCAATATTCCAACAGGAGATTACCAAGACCTAAACACGCATAAAGAAAGAACGGATATGACAGGATCGGGAAGTTGGTTTCCAGGGGGTGGTTTTTCTTTTTCAAATCTTTGGCATTTTTCTAAACGTCATTTTCTTGAATTTCGCCTGGTCTCTGAGTATCGCTTTGGAGTCCCTGTTTCTGTAAAGGGACTCAACGCCTATGGAGGAGAAAAAGGCACAAAAGGGAGAGTTTTTCCAGGAAATCGCTTTTATGTGAATGGAGCCGTACAATACAGCTTCACGCAACGATGGGCTTTTGCGTGCGATTTCATCTATTCCCATTCTGGTCGAAATCGGTTTTCTGGGAAAAAGGGAGATCTTATAAAAAAAGCGTCCAGCGATCTATTTAGCTTAGCGCCTGCCATTGAGTACAATTGGAGTCAGCGTTTTGGAGCTATTGCTGGTGTTTGGTTTAGCTTGGCCGGTAGGAATGCAGATCTGTTTATCAACCCAATGCTTTCTTTTACGGCTTATTTTTAGCCCTTTAAAACGAGAAAGGGATGCAGTCTTGCTACTTTCTTTGCAAGCGCGGCTTCTTCTACAGCATCGACGACGATATCGACGTCTTTATAAGCATCGGGCATTTCTTCGGCTATCGTTCGATAGGAATGTGCAACAACCTGGATCCCTTGGTTTTTCATATGCTCGATAGGGTTTTTTTCTTTCCAAGCCTTCATCGACTGAATGCGGCTTTTTGCACGGCCCGCTCCATGACAGGAGCTACACCAGGTGAGGGGATTGCCAAGCCCTGCCATTAAGTGAGAGGCCCTTCCCATGTCTCCAGGAACAAGTACGGGCTGGCCTGTTTTTTGGAAAATGGAGCTGAGTTCCTTGGCTCCCGGGCCAAAAGCGCGTGTTGCCCCCTTGCGGTGGATGCAGAGTTTTTTTAGCACCCCATCTACAGGGTGCTCTTCCATTTTTGCGATATTGTGACACACATCGTAGAGAAGAGAGATTTTTTCGGGCGGAATTGAGCAAACCTCTTCAAAGGCTTTACGAACCCCATGCAAGATCATTTGGCGGTTGTTAAAGGCATAGTTTGCAGCCATTGCCATAGCAGACCAGTAGTCTTTTCCTTCTTGGCTTTTTAGCGGTGCAGAGACAAGCTGTCTATCGGGAACATGATCCTTGTCCCCGAGTCCTAAACCAATGAATCGATTTAAAAAGTCTTGGCACACTTGGTGGCCAAAGCCCCTTGATCCCGAGTGAATTAGGATATAAGTAAGCCCTTTTTCGACGTTCCACTTAGCTGCAATTTGGGCATCAAAAAGCTGACCCACTTCACCGATTTCAACAAAGTGGTTCCCTGACCCAATCGAGCCAAGTTGATTTTTCCCCCTGTTTTTAGCCTCCTCAGATATGCAAGACAGGTCTGCATCCAAAAGGACCCCATTGCTCTCCATATGGTCTAGATCCTGCCCAAAACCATATCCTTGCTCGATGGACCATCTTGCCCCTTTTTTTGCGATTTCTTGGTAATCTGCATCAGATAGAGGTTTCCCTTTGTGTCCTTGCCCTGTTCCAGAGGGAATCAGGCGAAAGATGGCGCTCAAGAGGGATTCTTTTATGTCTTCTGTGAGTGCTGAAAAATGGATGGGGGCAAGTGCCAGTCTCACGCCGCAGTTGATATCATAGCCGACGCCTCCTGGACTAATCAGGCCATGTTCTGCGTCCATTGCAGCGACGCCCCCAATCGGAAAGCCGTAGCCCCAATGAATGTCGGGCATTGCAACGCTATAGCCGACAATTCCTTCAAGACACGCAACATTGCGCACCTGCTCAAGTGGTTTTTCAAGGTCTTCTTGAGAAAGCTGCTCTTCTGAGGCGATAAGAAGGCCAGGAACGCGCATCTTCCCTTCTTGAGGCACAACGTATGTGGCAGGCTTGATTTTTTTAAGATTAAACATCGACGACCATTTCCCAGCAGAGCTCTTCTTTGGAGGTTTGAATTTCCCCGTGAAAGCTCACTGCTTTAAACGGGCATCCCGTAATACTGTCAGCCTTGCAGATGATTTTATTGAGCGCAATGATGATTTCATCGAGTGAGGAAAAATCCTCTTGTTCGTCCAGACACTCAAGTAAATTTGGGTCTTTGAAGGCAAGCGCAATGAGAGCATTTTGATAAATCTGATGTAAATTTGCTCCGTGGATTTTAAAGGCGATATCCGCTGTATGGTGAATCTCTTCAAATGGCGGGATAAAGGGGAGAGACCAAAGAGATTCATAGGTGGATTTTTCAAGGCTTTGATAGAGGTGCAGGGCCTTGGCGTAGCATGGGAGCTTTTTGAAAAATGAGGTCCATTCATTTGGATCAAAAGGGCCTCTGCACACAGTTACATGAGAGAGAAACTTTTCTTCGTTGCTCGATCCCTGCATCCAGTTTGCGAGTTGTTGTTGCAGATGGAGCACATCGCTTTGTAACCATTTAACCTCCCAAGCAACAACGCGAGGCTCTTTTTCTGGGAGGAAAAGGGTTTTATCAAAAAAACCAGAGGGACCAATGATTGAAGAGGGAACAGGAATTGAGGAGAGCTTTTTTTGTACATCAGAGACTAAAATATTTCCGAGAAATGTTAGTGTCAGGTGGCGATCTTTTTCTTTTAAAACGCGCCCTTTTGGCCAAGAAGTAGGCCAAAGGGAGGCGATTTCAAGTCCAAAAAATAAACGGCGATGTTCGTTATTCATTTGCGAGGAATTTACTGTATAGGGCATTCACATGTACAGTCGCTTTTTTCGGGAGGAGGGTTATTGGGAAGAGTTCCTGCATCTGAATGTACGGATTTTTCGGGGGCTTCTACTGTTTGCTTAGATTTTTGTTCATCAGTCTTATTAGAGACCTCTTTTGGGTCCTGTGTATCAGTTGGGGTCTCCTGTTTTATGGGAGTTGGGTCGGAAGGATTGAGATCGGAAGAAGTTGAGAAGCTTTCATGACAAGGAAAGCCGGAAGAGGGTGACTGTGATCGGAGATTGCGAAAGTTGACCTCTGAAGATGGCACTTGGCAGGGTAAGCTGGGAACCCCCGGTATTCTTTCACTTTCCGTAACTGATCGGAGCTCAAGGTCTGTAGGAGAAAAAATGCCTGCCTGTGTAAAAGCTAGAGAAGGTATTTGAGGACTCTTCCCATCCTGTTCTTGCTTTCCGGAAGAGCTTTCATCACCGCCAATCGCATAACCATCACCGTTTCCTGATGCAGAAGAATTATCACTCTCTACGTACGAGTGTTTTTTTTTAGGAGTCATCCCATCGACAAAGTCATTCAAGAGATCGTATCGAGGAGGACTTCCCAGAGGAGCGGTCATCTTTGTTTCCCTTTATTCTCGAGCTTTCAATCCGATCTGAAAGCAAATTCTTGGATCTTCTTCGGCATAAACACTGCTTGCAAGCGATGTTTACAAAACAACGGGGCAACACAAATTATTTTAACAAACAAGCTAAGATGGGTCAACAAATTAATCCCCTCTTTATGAACCTATCCTTAAGCAGACTTAGGCTCGTCCTCTCCGAGAACCTCCCCAGTAGAGGCTTGTATGCGTGACAAAAATGCGGGGGCCGCTTGGATCTCTTTGGAATATTTGTTCCTTAAGGACCCGTATTTCTCTTCTTGGCCTGCGAGTTTCATGTATGAACTAAAAATGCGGTTCGAGGCAACTGCATCCGCTTTTGCGGTTGCGACAATCTCTCGAAAAGGAGCTCCATCAACCATGCATCCCATTTCTACGAGTTTTGGAGCGTAATGCTCTAAAATAGCAGAGACAGCTTCTCGTCCATATCCGTTGTTCCAAAATGTAGGTTTAAGAAGGATCGCAGTTTCTGACTGACCTGGATCGTCTCCATGGCCGAGAACGATATGGCCGATAAAGTCGCCGGAATTTTTGTCAAAAATTGCAAGACCGCTGAAGGGATCTCCATCTGCCCATCGAGTTACCCACCCCTGCAGTCGTTTTTCGACATGCTCGGCGTCTTTTGTTTGGCCAGTTGCGTAATTGGCCATGGCTACTGGATCTCCGAACAGAGAGATGTAGTCTTTCAAGTTTTCTAATCTTACAGGTTGAATACAAAGACGGGAGGTCTCAATTGTTACCCCTTTGATTGTTTCCTCTGAAAGGGAAAAACTGATTGTTGAGGGACTTTGATCGGATATGATGCCCATTAGATGCTCCTATTTTTTCGGTTTGAGAAAAAAGTGTATAGGAGCCACTGATTAATTGCTTTGCCGAAGATTTTCGATGGTTTTTCGTATCGAAAAATTCAGAGACATTGTATCTAAGTGTATACCGAGCGTGATTAGGCTTGTTTTTAGAGGGTGTTTACAAATTAGGTTCTGTCGCTTTTCGGGTTCTTTTGAGCCGATTTTTGATTTTCTTGAA
>CBDUSP010000063.1:0-8673 GCA_965370365.1 uncultured bacterium
CTGTCTCCATTCAAGACTGATCCTGCAGCGAAGAGTATCCTGTTAAATTTTCCCCCGAGACTTCTCCCCCCAAGCCTGTCTCCATTCAAGACTGATCCTGCAGCGAAGCGGATCCTGTTAAAATAAATTTAGATCTGGAATAAAACTCTCTTCCATGGCACAATGGTTCTTCTATATATTTTAATTTAAGAGTCCTTATGCCTAGAACATGTGTCGTAACTGGAAAGAAGCCGAAAACAGGCAAAAGCTATACCCTTCGCGGGATCGCGAAAAAGAAGAAAGGGATTGGTCTTAAAATCACAGGCTGCACCAAGCGCCGTTTCAACCCAAACCTCCAAAGAAAGCGTTTTTGGCTTCCTGAAGAGAAGCGCTTTGTTTCTTTGCGCCTTTCAACAACTGCGATCCGCACAATCGACAAGAAAGGGATCAGCGCTATTGTCCGGGATTTAAGAAAAAAAGGTGTGAAAGTTTAAAAAACTTTTTCTAGTCTCTGTCTTTGCTTTTTGTGCCTGGCTTGTCTGGGCCTCAATTACCCCCTCCCTTCCAAAATCCGAATCTCCTCCAAAAATCTACTCCCACCCCTCGAAAGAAGATCTTCGCCTCACCTTCTTGAGTGCGATCGAAAAAGCAGAAAAATCTGTTTTTCTTTGCATGTTTGGATTGAATGACCCTCCCCTACTCCAGGCTCTTTCGAAAAAAAACTTCCCCGTAACCATTTATTACGATAAAAAAAATTCACCAGCTCTTCGGGGAGATAGAGTCCATCCCATCTCATCTTCTGGTCTAATGCATCAAAAAATTTTAATTCTCGATGATGAGACCGTATTTTTGGGATCTGCAAACTTTACAGGACCCTCCCTCAAAATGCATGACAACCTTGTCATCGGATTTAAGAGCAAAGAAATCGCTTCCTTTCTTCAAGAAAAAACACCTCTTAAAAGCGGGCAATTCCGTACGTCCGTTGGGGGGCAAGATGTTGAAATCCATCTACTTCCCAGCAGAGGCGCTCTCGATGATTTAAAACGTAAGATTACTCAAGCAACCAAAACACTTCGCATCGCGCTTTTCACACTCACACATCCAGAACTTACAGATGAGATCATCAATGCAAAAAATCGAGGCGTCGATGTTACTGTAATCCTCGATATGCATTCATCACTCGGTGCCAGCGCAAAAGCTTTAAAAAGCCTCGAGCAAGAAGACGTTAATGTTCTTTTAAGCCAAGGCCTGCAGCTCATGCATCATAAGTTTGCCTATATCGACGACAGAATGCTTATTTCAGGATCGGCAAACTGGACAAAGTCAGCGTTTACAAAAAACCACGACTGCCTAATTACTCTCTATGATCTAAATCAAGAGCAGAGAGATCGCATGAATAAACTATGGCATGCATTAACAACTAAATCAGCCAAGAAGAAATAAAGCCTACTAGACCATAATTTTTCGATTCCATATGATGCGGCTATGAGCCTTTTTGCAATTGCATTTTCCCTTTTTCTTTTGATGGATTCGATTGGAAACATCCCCCTTTTTTTAGTTCTCTTGAAAAATGTGGAGGCCAAAAGGCAGCGCAAAATTATCGTAAGGGAACTTTTCATTGCTCTTTTTGTTATCATCCTGTTCGTGTTTTTGGGAGAAAACCTCCTGAATTTCCTCCAGATTTCTGATAGTGCAGTTGAAATTGCGGGAGGAGTCATCCTATTTCTCATCTGCTTAAAAATGATTTTCCCGCCTGACGAAGACGTCATCTCTCCCCCCCATAAAGAAGAGCCTTTTGTCGTGCCTCTTGCGATTCCTCTTGTCGCAGGACCAGCGGTACTGGCAGCTGTTATTATTCACTCAAAGCAATCGGGCTACCTAAAAATTTTCGGAGCCATTCTTATCGCTTGGCTTGCATCACTTGCGATCCTCTTTTGTTCGTCATATTTAAACAGAGTTCTGGGCTGGCGTGGCTTGGCTGCAATGGAAAGGCTTATGGGGCTTATTTTGATCCTCATCTCTGTTCAGATGCTCTTATCTGGAATCCAGAAATTCATCACCTGAAAATCTACAGATTTTTATGGGTAGAGTTACGGAAAAATACGCATGTTTTTGACTAAAATATTTTATCCTGCAAGCGTAGCGGATCCTATTCATTTTTTCCTCGGGAATTCTTCTTCCCAGGCCTGTTTCCGTTCAAGTTTTATCCTGCCACAGCGTCAGCTGCGATCCTGCCACCGCGTCAGCGGTGATCCTGCAAGCGAAGCGGATCCTGTTCATTTTTTAATGCATTAGCCCTGCACTGTCATCCTGCGCATGGCCTTTTTCTCCACCGTGTGATAGATTAAGTGGCATGATTTCAAGAAATGATCCTTGCTGGTGTGGAAGCAACGTGAAGTGGAAAAAGTGCCATTACCCTGCACTTGCTCCTGTTTCCTCTAAAGAGCAATACAGAAAAAAATATGGAATCCTCCTAAAAACTTTTGATGAGATCCAAAAAATCCGCACCGCCTGTAACGTCACCGCAAAAATCCTCGATAGGCTTTGCAAGCAAGCAAAAGCAGGAGTTACCACACAGGAGCTCGATGATTTATCGAGGGAACTTCATAAGGCAGCCGGAGCGATCCCGGCCCCCTTGGGCTACGGAAATCCTCCATTTCCAAAGTCAATCTGCACCTCACTCAACGAAGTCATCTGCCATGGAATCCCCGATAAAAGAAAGCTACAAGACGGAGACATCTTAAATATCGACGTCTCCTGTATTGTAGACGGGTTTTTTGGTGACACAAGCCGGATGGTGCTCATTGGGGATGTTTCTGAAGAGAAAAAACACGTTTCAAACGTCTCTCACGGGTGCTTAAAAAAAGCGATTCAAGTCTGTAAGCCCGGCGCTCTTATTCGACATATCGGGGATGCTATCGAGGCTCACGCAGCCTCCCAAAACTGCTCGGTTGTCAACCAGTTCGTAGGCCATGGCGTGGGCAAAGAATTCCACGAACCGCCAGAGGTTCCCCATCATTACAACAACATCAATACTCCAATGGCTCCTGGAATGACCTTTACAATTGAGCCAATGATCAATATTGGGGTTCGCGAAGGGGTTATTGATCCTAAAGACCATTGGACAGCCCGGACTAAAGATGGAAAACCCTCTGCTCAATGGGAACACACAATTCTCATTACCGAAACGGGAAACGAGATCTTAACTCTCTAGAATTAAATGGCAAAGAAGATGAGATCCATACATCCGGGAGAAATTCTTGAGGATGAACTCCAAGAAATTGACCTATCTCCAAGCAACTTGGCAAAATATCTTTCTGTGCCTCCCAATAGAATCTATTCCATTATTAATGGCACGAGATCTATCACAGCGGATACAGCTCTGCGTCTAGCAAAATTCTTTGGAACGTCTCCAGAATTTTGGTTAAATCTACAATCTGACTTTGATTTAAAAGCGGCAATTCAAAAAAGTGGGAAGCGAATCGAAAAAGAGGTTATTACTGCTCAGGAGGTCGCTTAAGCTTTTTCGCTTAAAGATGTGATGAGATCTTGGAGTTCTTTGTTCTCTTCTTCTAGATGAGCGATTTTCTCCTCAAGACTCGACAACTCTCGAGCGATATCTTTAAGATCTATCTTGTCATCTAAAGCTTCTTCCTTTTGAAGCGTTTGGAGAGCATTGTCCATGTGAAAGAGTTCTTTCCGCGTCTTGTGAAGCACTTCATTTTTCTCATCAAACTGCATTTTGAGTTGCTTATAGAGAGCATCGACATGGGTAAGATTCTTGACTGTTTCTTGCACATGCAAAAATGTATCTTTCTCAACGTACTGAGAAAGATCCACAGGCGCCTCTGAGACCTTTTTTTGAACAAGCTCCACTTCTGCAAGCTGGAGGCGATCCTTCAAAGATTTGCACTCTTCTTGGAGTGTCTCAAAATCCTGAAACTCTTTTTTAAGCGCATCCCTCTCAAAGATTGCTTGTTTGAGTTCAGAAAGAGAGTTTTCAAGATTTGCTTTAAGCTCGAGGAGCTCGTGTGATTCAACATCTTTCTTTTCTTTCTCGTAGACCTCGAGTTGGTCTAATGCTTCTTTTGCCCTTAAATTTTCTTTCGCATGAAGCCGTGCAAGCGTCTCATTGATCGTATGGGTCTGTTCTTTATCTAAACGAACCGCGTTGATCTCATCGGTTAGCTGCTTGTTTTCTTGAATAATTGCACTTTCATTTTTCAAGCGGCTTAAGCTCGTTTGGATAGCTCCTTTTTCTTTTCTTTCAAAATCGAGATGAATTTGAGCATTTAAAAGCTCTTCTTGAGCGGCGTTTGTCTCAGAAATATGAGTGGCTGTTGTTTTTCGCAAAACTTCGTTCAAAATGACAATAGAGGATTGCTCCGCAAGAGCTTCATCAAGCCCCTTTTGCAAAGATGCGATCTTCTCTTGCAGAACAAGATTCTTTTCGATTGTTTCCTGCTTTGATTTTGTAACTTCATCTTCTAAATTTGAAATCACAGAGCTTTTTGTTTCCACCTGAGAAAAAAGAGATTTAAGAAAAATGCTTTGACGATCCGCACTCTGCGCAGTGATAAAAAACGCAAGGGCAAAAGATCCCTCGATTCCCAAAGTCCATAAAAAGTCAGAGCCGGAAATAAAAAATGAAGCAATCACACCAAACAAAAGAACAGCGATCGATGCCACAAATCCCTTCATGTGGAATTTGGCGCTTAGGAAAAGACCCATGACTCCAACAATGAAAAGAACTGTGTTGTGCGGCATTAAAGCAAAAGCGCAAAGGACAAACAAAGGACCGATCAGCTGCCAGAAAAAGGCAAACGACGCTTCGTTCTTGTCATCGAGTAGCTTGTCAATGAGCTTCATAATCGTTCGAAAATCCTTGCAACCGTTAAAAAGCCTTTTTCAAAGCGATCCATATCAAAATGCTCATTGGGCGCGTGAATCTGGTCACTTGCAAGACAGTATCCCATTCCGATCGCCTCGACTCCCAAAACTCTTGCAAATTCTGCCGCAATTGGAATCGATGCTCCCGAATATACATACGCTGCCTTTTTTCCCGTCACTTCTGCGGAGGCTTTATTGACTGCCTTTGCTAAAGAAGATGACGACTTGCTCCGATAGGCAAACGCAATTCCCTGTCTCACAACATCCACCCGCATTCCTTTTGGCGCCTGTTCCTTAAAAAACGCTTCAATCGCCTTGATGATTTTCTCCGGGTCCTGGTTTAGAACAAGGCGGCATGAAATCTTGGCGCTTGCCTTAGCCGGAATCACCGTCTTGCTCCCCTCCCCTGTGTATCCCCCAACCATTCCATTAATTTCAAGTGTAGGACGCAACCAATTTGATTCTCTTAAACTTTTTCCCTTTTCATTCCCAAGTGCCTCAATGCCAAAATCTTCTCGCAAAGAATCCTCAGTAAAAGGAAAAGCAGTGTTTTCAAGGTCACTGAATGCTTCTACATCATCATAAAATCCAGGAACAGTGACACGCCCATTTTTATCCCACAAACTGCCGAGCACTTGAGCAAGCGCCCGATTTGGATTGTACGCAAGCCCTCCCATGAGTCCAGAATGAAGATCTTTATTCGATCCTGTCAAAGTAACTTCCATTGCCAAACATCCACGCGCTCCTAAAGTAACAAACGGGGTCCCATTAGGTGAAGAGTCAAAATCAACGATCAACAAAGCATCTGTTTTTAGCTTTTCTTTTAAATCAGGGAGAGAGGTAGAAAGACCCTTGCTTTGTGATTCCTCTTCGCCTTCGATACAGAATTTTACGTTAACGGGAAGCTGTTTCTTTAACGATTTCCACGCAATTAAGGCAAGAGTTGCATATAAAATCTGGCCCTTGTTGTCAGAGGCGCCTCTTGCAAAGATTTTGCCATCCCTTTCTGTCGGCTCAAACGGAGGGCTAATCCAAAGATCCAAAGGCTCTGGAGGCTGTACATCGTAATGGCCATAAATCAAAAGCGTGGGAGCTTTTTCTCCTGCAGATAAATCCTCAGCATAAACAATTGGATAGGACGTGGTTTGAACAAGCTCTGCATTCAGGCCCCCTTTTCTCAAATATTGCACAAGAAAATCAGCGCACGACAATACCTCTTCCCGGTACGCATCGTCTGTACTGACAGAGCGGAATCTTAAAAACTGAAAATAATCCTCTTTGATTTGAGGAAGATGCTCATCATACCACTTCTGAAACTGCTGACTAAAGTCCATAAGAAACAGACTACTGCACTCTATTCTCCCATGTCAAGCGCAACAGCTGACGCATTAAAATTTTGAGATATAGTATTTTTCCCATTCATTTGGAGATCGGCATTCATTTTTTCGGTGAACTTTGGTCGAGAGGCTAGGCGAATGAACGACCGAAGTATCATCTTAACACTAAGCCACTTACGATCGCTCAAAGGCAGCTGATTTGCACCCGCCTCACCCCCATTTTGGGTTGATTGGGGTATAGCGCTAAAAATCATTCAAAAATTTATCGTAATGTGTTATAATTTTATTATACAACAAACAACCAAGATTTGATTGGAAAACAATAATATTTGCTAGAGCTTTAATAATGTTAATTCATGCCACATCTCACCCTAACGAAAGATTACTCAGTCAGTTGAAGCAGGATAGAGGTCTCTATTTTGAAAGCATGGCTAATATCTTTAAAGACGCTCAGGCGGATAAGAGAATAATAAAAGAATTTACTGATCCAGGCGGTACCCACTACAGGGGTACTCTTCGCAATGGCAAGCCACAGGGGATGGGAACGCGGACTTTTGCAAATGGTGATTTCTGTGAGGGTGCATTTTTCGACGGACAACTACAGGGGCAGTGGAAAGGGAAGGAGACTTATGCAAGTGGTGCGGTCTATGTGGGTTCATTTGTCGAGGGCAAGCGACAGGGGATGGGAACGCTGACTCTTGCAAATGGTGATTTCTGTGAGGGTTCATTTGTTGATGGCAAGCGACGGGGGCAGTGGAAAGGGAAGGAGACTTATGCGGATGGTGCGGTCTATGTGGGTTCATTTGTCGAGGGCAAGCGACAGGGGCAGGGAACGCTGAAGCGGGCAAATGGTAGTGTCTATGTGGGTTCATTTGTCGAGGGCAAGCGACAGGGGCAGGGAACGCTGAAGTGGGCAAATGGTAATGTCTATGTGGGTTCATTTGTCGAGGGCTCTATACAAGGGATGGGAACGCTGAAGCTTGCAGATGGTAGTGTCTATGTGGGTTCATTTGTCAATGGACAACCAGACCCCGATATTTCTTTTTTAGAAAACTCTTTATTCTCTAAAGTCTTGCTTGGAATTAACGAGTGTGGAGCGAGGAGTACGCTCCTTACCGGAGTCATGCACAAGTATTTAAGTCAAAATGGATATGAAAAAGAGGGGGCTGCGTTGCGCTCAGCCCATGAACTCCAGCTGTGCACAGGGGCCCAGAGAAAGAGTCGAGCACCCCTCCTTTTAGAAGGATTAAAAAAAGACAAACCTCAGCTTCTCCTTTATGGATATAAGGAACACTCAATGGGACTGTCACTATCATATTCCGAAGAAGAAAAAAAGGTCGATTGCGCCATTTTTAATTCCGGGAGTGGGTTGAAATATCACACACCAAGATTCCCGCATCATATCTCAACGCTACCTCCTCTAAACATAATGCGGGGCCAGCAGTTTCAAACCATGAAAGTTATTCGCGTTCCGGAAGAAAATATCACTCCTGATAAAATCGAACAATTCTTAAACTGCGCAGATTTTACCACACCAGATGAAGCGTATCATGCGGTGCAGGAGATTCCTGGATCTAAGATTGTGGTCTTTTCAGATGAAGAAGCGATTTGGCAAACACAGCAAAACGGCAAGAATTGCACGATTGAGTGGATATTTGCTTACCTTAAAAATACAATGTCTTATCTCGAATACAAAAAGATGCGCCTAACACTCTTTCAGGATTGCCAATCTATACAAGCAACAGCTCCTTGGGCTACACCAGAAATGAAAGAAGCACTTAAGAAGCGAATCAAGGAAACAGAATATAAAATAAAAATGTTTTTCCTAAGAGCTCGTTAAGGATCCACTGATCAATTGCTTTGTCCGGAATTCGACCAAGATTTTTGATGGTTTTTCTCCCTTTCCTCACAAGAGATAAGGCCTTGATTCGATCTCTTTGCCAGAGTATAATGGCGCCCTTTTTGTCCTTGTAGCTCAGTGGATAGAGCGGTCGCCTCCTAAGCAACAGGTCGCAGGTTCGATTCCTGCCAAGGACGATTATTTCGCCTTTTTCTTAAGGATACACTGAATAACTGCTTTGCCAGGGATTCGCGCCGAAAAAGCTAATTTGGAGATCGGAATAAACTAGGGTTAGTTATTGCAGATCGAAAATTAACTTTTTCGGTGAATTTTGGTCGAAGCGCGGGCAAATGAGTTGTTCAGTGTCTCCTTGAGATAGTGGTCGATCCCATCGGCGATTCCGCGGGCAATTTGGTCTTGGTACTTCGGGTTTTTGATCTGGGTGCATTCTTGGGAGTTTGAGAGAAAACCTCCCTCAATAAGGATAGCTGGTACCGAGTTCTCCCGAAGGACGTAAAAATTGCCCTTTTTTACTCCACGAGATGTTGCCCCCGTTCTCTTAACAACCCCTGGCAAAATCGCTTCCGCTAAGTGTTTTGATGAAGCCGTGCGAGAATGGTTGTCCTT
>CBDUSP010000064.1:0-8363 GCA_965370365.1 uncultured bacterium
TTAAGCACGACTCCTGCTTCTCAAGAAGCCTCTCAACCTCTACCTACTGACGCCAACATCCCGCACACAACTCCCGCCACCCAAGAAAGCCCAACTCTAAGCACGACTCCTGCTTCTCTAAAAACTTCTCAAGTTCTATCTACCGATACGACTATCCAACACACAGCTTCTGTTCCTTCTGAAAAACCAACCCCAACCACTGCTCCCTCTATTCAGGAAACCTCTCAACCTCTGCCTAATGACACCAACGCCCAACACACAGCTTCCCTTCCTTCAGAAAAAGCAACACAAACCACTGCTCCTGTCTCTCCAGAAGCTTCTCAACCTCTGCCTACTGACACCAACGTCCAGCACACAACTGCTTCTCCTCAAGCAACCACCTCAACTCCACAAAAGACTATTCTCCCTTCACAAATAGTAGTTCTCGAGCCTAATCAAAAAGACCCTCACGAACAACCACGTAGGCCTAACGTTAATGAAAAGAACGCCAAAGATCCTCAGAAACCTAATAACAACCAACCCAAAAGAAACAGGAGGGGACTTGCCAGCCAGAAATCTGCACTCTTTGGCGCTGTAAACTCAGAAGAAACAACGCAAAGCAAAAATGTTCCTCCATCTCATCCGAAAAAGATGCCTGACCCAGAGCACGTTGAAACCAGTTCACCAAGCAGAAAAGATCTAGAGGAGCAAGCAGGGCAAAAAGACACCCTAGGAAAATTGGCCAGGGCAACAGAGAATTTCAAGGAAGTACACGACCATTCTCCCCAACAATCTAACAATGGGAGCCTGCCCAAAAGAAAAAGGAAGGGGCTTGCCAGCCAGAAATCTGCACTCTTTGATACTGAAGCTGCAAACTCAGAAGAAACAACGCAAAGCAAAAATGTTCCTCCATCTCATCCGAAAAAGACGCCTGACCTAGCACAAGTTGAAACCAGTCCACCAAGTAGAAAAGATCTATGGGAGCAAGCAGGGCAAAGAGACACCCTAGGAAAACTGGCCAGGACAACACAGAATGTCAAGGGAGTACCTGACCATTCTCCCCAACAATCTAGCAATGGGATCCAGCCCAAAAGAAAAAGGAAGGGTCTTGCCAGCCAGAAATCTGCACTCTTTGATTAATTTTATCCCCTAAAATAGATTGTCATCTGTGTGTTGAGGAATCACTCCTAAAGGAGCCACTGAATAACTGCTTTGTCCGGGATTCGAGCCAAAAGCGCCGAAAAAGTTAATTTGGAGATCGGAATAAACTTGATAAAGTTGTTGCAGATCGAAAATTAACTTTTTCGGTGAATTTTGGTCGAAGAGCGGGCAAATGAGTTGTTTAGTGTCTCCTAAAAGCGTATCTTCAAATCAGGATGTCGATCTAAAATCATTTGATAGTAAGCCCCTTCCTTATCAGGAAGCAGATCGAGAAGAACAGGTACATCGCCCTCTTCTCGATCTTCTTTGTTATAAAGACTCATAATAGCCAATTCCTTGGTTACCGGATCCTCGATGGCATCCAAAAGATCTATTCCTATCTCAAAGGAAACTGGAGTAAAAGCAATTATCTGAAAAACGAGCTCACCTCGTTGTTTAGGATCCATATTCAGAGAACTAATAAATGATTGATCAAGGGAGTTAAAGTCACGTTCACATAAACGCGTAGCTGCAACTTTCCGAGCATAGGGATCCTTCATCGTATTCTGGATAATTAATTGCTGCGAAATGTCTTTCAACGCACTTAGGACTCGTTGCAAGAACAACTCTTTCGTTGCAGGATTTTTTATATGCCGAGCAAGCATACAATATTCACTAAAAGCCTCCCCGGCAGACTCATCATCTGGAGCTTCTTTAATCATTTCTATTACTTTAGATCCACGAAGCATCATAAATAAATCGCGTATTTCATCGGATGCGCCATTAAAGGCTTCAAGGATGGTAGATATGCTGAGATCCGGTCTGTCAAGTAGGGAGAGAGTTGTTCCTATCCACCGTTCTTGCTCTCCCCCTAAGGAAACGAAAGTTACAGCTGGCTCCCGGAGAGATAAACTCGTTGATTGTTGTCCTTCTTGACTGGCCTTATCCAGCCCCCCATCACTCATTGCCTTGTTCGAAGGAAAAACCTTTTTCTTTTTCATCTCCGAGCTAATCTGTTCTGCGATGTCTTTCAGTGATTGGACAACTTCGGCTTTTGAACTTCCCCCGCCTGAGAACGCGCTGGCTAGTTTAGAAGCGGTTATACCATTACCCGCACGTCGAGACTCTTTCAGAACAACGCGCTTGTCTAATGAGGAAACCCCCTCTAGGATTTTACGGACTCGGTTTAGGCAAGCCCTTTTTTCCTTTAAAGACTGGTGGGATAGTTGAGAGTATGTCTTCGTAGAACTGTTTATATGAACGCCCCTCTTTCCACCTGAACTTTTATGTCTGCGAGACGAGCAGAGCACGGCTGATACACAAACACCCCCAACCCTCTTCTCTAGAGGAGAAAGACGGTTGCAAACCATACCTTGTTGAGAGAACCGTCGCATAAGAGAAGTGACTCTGATAACCATACTACAGTTATGTCCTTGTAAATTTTTTCATCAAAATGTACGGGAGAATTTATGGGGGAGGGGGATAAATATCAAGCAAATAAAAACCAACATAATAGCCGGGACAAAATACATTCTTCTTAACGAAGGGGTAAATGAGGTAGAAAACTTTTTTAAATCATACAACATTACAGATCCGTTCTCATAGACACTTTCTTATTGAAAGAAAAAGCAGACCACGGATAGAATGATTGCCCTGAAAAAACGGAGTTTCTATGTATAAGATCGCTAACGAAACAAAATGGTCCCCAGCGCTATTCATTCCAACAAGCTTAGCAGAAATAAAGGCCCTATTTAGCCAAACAGCACAAAAAGTTGTAGACGTAGTAAAATTTGCTTTACGATGGACTGTCTTATTGCCATTCACCCTCTATTCTCATGCTAGCTCTAAGCCTATAGATCCATCCAGGGTCGATGTCATCACAAATAAGGTCAATGATGACTCAAAGCAAACGAAGGAAGAAGAAGAGCAAATCAGCTCAAGCACTGCCGACACCGATGTGAAAAAGGAAGAAACAGCAGCAGAAACCCCGGTGAAGGTAGAAGAAAAGATAGAAGAAATATCTACACAAGACAAGGCTGAAAAAGCGGAAAATGCAAGCATAGCCGACGCTGACGTGCAGAAAGATGAAGAAGTTTCCATTCCAAAGGAAACCAAAAGCTCGGAAATGACAGCAGCAGACATGCTTATTGCAGCTGCAGCTGCAGTGTTTATGGCGGTCCTTGTGCGATTTGCTTGGGTAAGAACCTTCGCTTCAGCTGGAAAATCAGCAGCCTCCGCGACAACAGCTACTCAGACAGCTACAGCTGCGAAGACAGCAGCAACAACTCCTGCAGCTACAGCAGCGGCTGCGACCGCAGCATCAGCTGCTAAGCCAGAAGGAAAAACTCCTGAAGCAACAGATGCTACTAAGCCAGAAGGAAAAACTCCTGAAGCAATAGATGCTACTAAGCCAGCTGCAGCTACAGATGCTAAGACAGAAACAACTACTCAGACAGCTACAGATGATACTAAAAAATAATAACCAGAAAGCTTCATAGAGTCGACTGATTTTCAGTAGCTTTTAAGCACAAAACCGGCACCTTCTTACGTGCCGGTTTTTTTTCTCTTTATCAAGAATCGAATCACCCCGAACAAACTAATCAAAAGCCATACGACCTCAATGACAACTGAAGCTAGATTCCAGTGATACATCAGAGAAAATAGCAGAAGGATAGACCCCACAAAATTCAAAAATGAAAACGTAAAGGATTTGAGAGACAAAAATCCGAACTGGAGAAGAAAATAACACACAAGAACTAAAACGACGCCAAGAAGTCCAATATAATCAGAAATCCGGCAGACATCCCAAACACAGACATAGTCATCAAGCGTCATTAAAACAATTCCTCTACGATCCCCTTTTCACCTTGTCTAAGATGTAAAGTAGACCCATCTTGCACTTCAAAGCGATGAGACCCTTTAAAAACGATATCTTCCGCAATCACTTGAGCGTTGCCATGCAAAATAATCTCAACGCCCTCATGACGATGAAAGGCTCCCCTCCAGAAAGGACGAGACCTTGCCCAATCAACCCCTCGGTTGCAAACCTTCACATTTTTAAGCACGCAACGCCCACGTTTATCCCGAAATCCCATCACTTGATCTGCCAAAATGCGAAGACTTCCATCGATTTCAAGATTCTCAATTAAAAGATCCGATATCTCAAGAAACAAATCCGAGCCCAAAGAAAAAACACCCCCTTTAAGTTTCTTTTGCATCTCCAAATACTGAGGCCCAAGAGAAGGGTGATAGAGGAAAACAAACTCAGGCCCCAAAGAGAGATACTCCTCAATAGAACGCCTGAGGGGCAAAGTAAATCCACAAGTCCCCTCCAAGAGATCTCTCGCGGCAAAAAGCAAGTCATAAAAACAAGCCTCAGGAGTCTCTTGTAAAGACCCTCCTTCACAGTACGCCCGCTTTGCCGTCGAAATCGTCTTGTGCCGGTGATTGTATGTAATAAAAGTATTCTTTGGAGAAAGCCCCCCGTCCTTTTTCTCGAGAAAAACATCGGCAAGGTTTTGCATCGTCGACTCAAGACGTCCTAAAGTAGCTTGCCCTTTGACTCCTTTTGAATCCGTAAAAAACCCTTTTTTCATATTGAGCAAAAGTCCTGGAAAAGGACACTTCCGCACAGCTTCGCGAATCGATGCAAGATCTCCAAATAAAAGATTCGTATTTGAAGAAAACCGAGAATACGGCTCCCCCTCTTTAAGAGGAAGGTCCTCAATCCCAAATCGTTGAAAATCACAGTATTCGATATTCGTTATTGCAATTAAGCCTTCCTTTTCTACAAGGACATTGACCCCCTCAGCAGACTTTACAAGACGCGGACAAGAAGCAAATCCAAATTTTTTATTTTCTTTCCACCCAATTCCTAAAAAGGAAAGAAGACCAAAATCAAGCCCCGCAATTGGATTGTTGATCTGTCGAACAAGCAATTTGGTTTTCCCAAGTTCTTCAAACCAAGAAAAAATCCCCGTATCATCGGCCTGCTTCCAAATAACTCCATGACCACCAGGCTTCATAACAAGCTTTAAATCATCCAAAAGAAGCCAGTCCCCTTTCTCATCTACAACAGGAACAAGAGGTTGCGTAAAAATGCGAATTGATTCTTTGGGCCTTCCAAACCAATTTGATTCCTCTAGAATCTTCTCCACATGAAAATGATTGTCTTTTTCAAAAGACGTCATCAGCGCAAGCGGGACCGTAATTTGCTCTCCAAATTTCTTGTAATAGAGAAACTCCTGTGCCTGAATATCCTCGATCAGACGCTCTAAAAGCGTTTTCCCTGCGAACTTGAGGAGCGCAGCAGGAAGCTCTCTCCCTGTTTTTTCGTCTACAAGATGCAACCGATCCGCAGCTCCCCCCAATGGGATAATCTCTGCAACATACCGCATCGCTTCGATTCCCCACTGCACTGTCTGCTGAACTTTTGCACTCATATGCGAAATATCGGTAAAGGAAGGAGGATGAAAAAAGGCGGGCGAAGATATCTCTTCTTTCTCAGGGAAAAGAAGCCCAAGAACCTTTTGATGATACCCTTTAATCCCCCCCAGTTCTTTATAGAAGGTATCGACAGGAGCAAGTGTTTTTAAAAGAGCTTTGAAAGCGTCTAAAGAAAACGATGGGTGATTGAGGATACGATCAAGCTGCCCTATTTCAAAGAGCTGCTTGAGTAAAGACTTCTCTTCTTTTCCAGAAATAAGCGTATCAATCGACTGCAAAACTCTCATGTGCGAACTTTGCCAGAAATAAGATAAAAAATACAAACATATAGGAGACACTTCCAGGGCTAACGCATTAAAAAATGAACAGGATCCGCTTCGCTTGCAGGATCACCGCTGACGCGGTGGCAGGATCGCAGCTGACGCTGCGGCAGGATAAAACTTGAACGGAAACAGGCTTGGGAAGAAGAATTCCCGAAGAAAAAATGAACAGGATTCGCTTCGCTTGCAGGATAAAATGTTTTAGTCAAAAACATGAGTATTTTTCCGTAACCCTACCCATAAAATCTGTAGATTTTCAAGTGAACTTATATATCCTGCCGCAGCGTCAGCTGCGATCCTGTAAGCGAAGCGGATCCTGTTCATTTTTTAATGCGTTAGCCCTACGAGCCTCTTGTCAAAAAACAACTCTCTTGATAGTCTTTCCGCCTTTCACAAACGTTGATTATCCAACAAGGAAAATTCCATGAAGAGCAGGTATCTAAAATCCCTTTTCGCGTTAACGCTTATCGTGCCAATGCTTAGCTTTGCAGAAGAGCAGCAAGACAATCACCCTGTAGGCGTTCGCAAGCCTGCGGAAGAAACAACTGCAAAAGAAGAAGAGAGAGAAGGCTCTGCTGGTTTTTTCGGAAGAACATATCCTGAAGTGTATTTCCCAGATGGAACGCACTCTATTGTTTCTGTATCTGCTTTTGGAGATGTCGTTGTGATCGAAGATGGCTCTTATTTTAAGGTCTCTCCTTTCGATGCGCCAAAAGTTGCGGGCTTCAGAGCGCACGATCCAATCCTCATCACACAAAACCATAGCTGGTTTTCTAGTTACGACTACAGAATCATCAACCAATCAACAGGCTCTGTTTTAGAAGTCAATCTATCCGTGGGACCTACTGTCGGCGGCATCTATACACGCTACATCATTGCCATAGACCTCTATCGAGGAGAGATCTTTTTGAACGACAACACAAGATGGCAAGTCTCTTCTTTTGACATGGATCGCTTCCGTGGATGGTACGAAGGTGACCCTGTGATCGTCGGATACAATAGCGGATGGGATCAAAACTATTCAGGAATCCTCATCAATGTGTCCATGAACCAAAATATTCGTGTAGCACCGTTTTAATTTAGAGGAAGAAAATGCCAACAATACCACCGAACGGACAAAACCCTCATGCAGAAAAGCCTCCCTTACCGGAGGTTTTTTATCCCGATCTCGTAACAAGAACTGCCGTATGTGCTCTTGGAGCCTTTTGTTCTAGCGCCATTCTTTCAGCTGTAGCGACACCTGCATCTCTTGCGCTTGCAGCATTTGTTTCACTTAGTACAATTATTTGCACCTCCCCATCAGAGGAAGGTAACGATCCAAAAGAAAGCAGAGTAACCACCTTCGCTTTGGGGATTCTCTCTTCGGCGATCATCCTTTCAGCGGTCCCTCCGCCAATTTCAGTTGCTGTGAGTGTAATCGTTATGTTGGGAACTCTAATCCATGCATTTCCTCCAAAAGAAGGTTCTTGGAGAGGGATGATTGTGATTCATGATTCTCCCTGGTTGCGAAGATCTTCTTGGGATTTTTCTGGATTTATGGCTCCCTACGTTCGCTGGCTCAGAGAGACAACCCCAGTAGCATTACAAACCGTTCATACGGCAATAAACAGGCAAGATCTGAGAGTCAAACCTGTCTCGGGGAGATCCTCTTTCGATCCAAGACCCCATCATCGTGTGGGATGAGGATAAGAGAGGACGAGTGCTTCAATGAAGTGTTGGAAATGCAACAAAACAATTAGCGATCTTCCTGTAAAAATTGGGTTTCGCGCGAGCTGTACCCATTGTGACGCGGATCTACATGTCTGTAAGAATTGTCGCTATTATTCAATAGGGAAACCCAATGACTGCATTGTTCCCGGAACCGATCTCATTGCCGACCGGGAACAATCGAACTTATGCGAAGAATTTAAACCAAAAACAAAGTTCGAAGAAGGATCGAAAACGGACCGTGCTCGCCAAATTTTTGGCGAAGATGCCGTTGAAGAAAAAAAGAATTTCGACGACTTTTTTAAATAAAAAACAGGAAAACATTATGATTCAAACTACACACATCGACAACGTACAACGCTCCATAAATGGAGTGCTTGTAGGTGCTGGCACATACTATTGTTTATTTCCGTTCCTTAAAGAAGAGACTCTCGCTGTTTCTATTGGGGCTGGGATTGCTGCAACCAGCCTAGAGAATCAAAACGCTGTAACCGCGGGTCTCGTTTTGACTGCCACTACAGCAGCTCTTCAACATTCATCTTGGAAAGCTCTGGCATACCCCATCACCGGCATTACCACCCTACTCGCCTACGATGCACTCCTCCCAAGTGATAACAGAAGCGGCCTCCGTATAATCCCAAACTGGATTCGACCGACTCCTATAAACAGAGGGAACCACCCGGCAGGTCCAAGACCCTGGTTCGGATAGTCTCAACTTAAGGAGACACTGAACAACTCATTCGCCAGCTATTCGACCAAAATTCACCGAAA
>CBDUSP010000065.1:0-8082 GCA_965370365.1 uncultured bacterium
ATCAGGGCCGATTTTCCTGAATTATCCACGAGATTCAGGTCTGCGCCCTTTTCAATGAGAAGGTGAGCCGTGTCTGTGGCCTTCGCTAGAATCGCATAAATCAGGGCCGATTTTTTGGAATCAGACACGAGATTCGGGTCTGCTCCCTTGTCAATGAGAAGGCGAGCTGTGTCTGTGGCCTTCGCTAGAATCGCATACATCAGGGCCGATTTTTTGGAATCAGACACGAGATTCGGGTCTGCTCCCTTGTCAATGAGAAGGCGAGCTGTGTCTGTGGCCTTCGCTAGAATCGCATACATCAGGGCCGATTTTCCTGAATTATCCACGAGATTCAGGTCTGCGCCCTTTTCAATGAGAAGGTGAGCCGTGTCTGTGGCCTTCGCTAGAATCGCATAAATCAGGGCCGATTTTTTGGAATCAGACACGAGATTCGGGTCTGCTCCCTTGTCAATGAGAAGGCGAGCTGTGTCTGTGGCCTTCGCTAGAATCGCATACATCAGGGCCGATTTTCCTGAATTATCCACGAGATTCAGGTCTGCGCCCTTTTCAATGAGAAGGTGAGCCGTGTCTGTGGCCTTCACTAGAATCGCATAAATCAGGGCCGATTTTCCTGAATTATCCACGAGATCCATGTTTGCGCCCTTTTTAATGAGAAGGCGAGCTGTGTCTGTGTCTTCCCATATAATCGCATAAATCAGGGCCGATTTGTTGGAATCAGACACGAGATCCATGTTTGCGCCTTTTTCAATGAGAAGGCGAGCAATGACAGGATTGTTTTTTTCAAGCGCATAAATCAGGGCCGATTTTTTGGAATTATCCACGAGATTCAGGTTTGCGCCCTTTTCAATGAGAAGGCGAACAATGACTGGATTGTTTTTTTTAACCGCATAAATCAGGGCTGATCTTTTGGAATCAGACACGAGATCCATGTCTGCCCTGTTGTTAATTAAGACGGTAAGCGTGTTTGGGTTGTTAGCATTTGCTGCCAAGTGAAGCAGAGTATTTCCGTCCTTATCCCGGGCGTTTATATCTACTCCGTTGTTAAGGAGTAATTTAATGGTTTCTTCACGATTACAGGCGGCTTCCAGGTGAATTAGGGTAGAGGTATTTTGGTCAGTTATATTTCTTGATGGCTCTTTGTGGTTTTTAATAATTGTGGGTAAGATGTTTTTGGGTGCGTTTTTAGAAGGATCGTTTAGACCCATGTAAAAACTTTTATTATCTTCATCCCATCTTTTGCATAGATTACTGACTATGTGGAGAGTTTTGTTGGTAGTCGATGTCTCCTTCCCTTGCTCTCCAAAACGGTGAGCACCATTCCACGCGGCCGGGTGGTATATAGTCTCTTTCCAGACAGAGCTTACGTGACTCATGGTAACTAACCCCGACGGGCTGAGTGCTGCATAAGCCATTATTTTGGATATAGATGGAAGGTTTTGTAATGGTGTTATGTTGTTGCTCATCAATTTCAATTAGTTGTCTTGAGCCGATATTATACATAAAATCGGGGTGTTTGTCAAAGAGCGGTTTTTGCATAAGGTCCTGGTGATAGCCCAAGAGATACTGAACAACTCATTTCCCCAATCTTTTCACCTCATTCAAGAACGTTAAGCCAATCCATACTTATCCTCTTTGGTATTGGTTGCGACGTGAGTTAATGAGAGCAAGAGACTTGTCGATTTTTTGGATGCATGCGAGAAGAAGAGAGAGGAGTCCTTTTTCTTCTTCTTCCTCTTCTTTGTCCTTCTTGGATTTTCTTTTTTTGGAGCCTTTCTTTTTTTGAAGAGCATCTTCGAGAAAAAGCACTCCATCTTCTTGCACACCTTCTCCAAGAGAGGGGATGAGCTGATAGGAAAAGAGCGTGTTTGGATTTGCTAAAGAGTCTGGCGGGGCGCTGAAAGAAGCCCAAACATTTGTCTTTCTCGATGAAAACATCTGATCGAATTCAGATGGGGCATAAGGTTTTGATGAGGGGATTTCAGTTTTCCCGGAGACAAAGCGCGATTCTTCAATGAACTTTGGTTCGAAGAGTTCTTTGTCTCTTGCGTAGCGAATCGACGCTTCGGTGCCAAGATTGTCAATTGTGCGGGGCTTCGTTGTCATAGATTATGTCCTCTACGACTCAGCATATATCATAGGGGATTTTATACCCAAATCAACTCAAAACTTGGAGTTAGGCGGGTTCAAAGCTGCCGAATGAATTGATCAGTGTCTCTTTCAGTTATGAACAGTTTTCAACACAGGCACAAAAATACACAAGTGCATGACTATAAGTGGACTGTGATCGACGGGCGTCTTTCCTAGTCTTGGTTGTGAACAGTTTTCCCACAATTTCCCACAAGTGGATTTATATTTTTAAGTTGTTGATTTGTAGTGAGATAGGTGATAATTTAAAACTTTTATTCACAAAATAAATTGCGTGTTTTACAGGTTCATGGCTAAGATGTGGGAAAAAGTGGGAAAGTATATGAGCGAGTTTTTCTTCTCAGGGTCACATACAGCAAAAATCGATGAGAAGGGACGCTTTGTCCTTCCTCAAGAGATGCGCTTTGGTCTTGTTGAAGAAGGAAAATGCGAGTTTGCTATTGGATTGGGTCTTGGTGGATGTCTCACTGTCTATAAGAAAAGCGCAATTGAGAAGATTGTTCAAAAGTTCCAGCAGCATCAGCACGCTGCCAGGTTTCAGAAGTTTTTTACGCTCTTTTTCTCAACGCTTTTCCAAACAGAGTGCGACAAGATTGGAAGAGCGGCAATCCCTGCACGCTTAAAAAAAGCAGTTGGTATTGAAAAAGAGATCGTTATTGCTGGAGTGATGGACAAGATCGAGATTTGGCCAAAAGCTGTCTACGACGCATCGCTTGATTCTCTTATGGATGGCGAATCTGATGACTTTAATCTTGCCAAAATGACAGAAGAGGCCTTTGCTCTTCTCCACGAGGAAGAAACAAGTCCAAAGCAAGCAGTGGAATCAGTCATGAATCCTGCCTACGTTCCTAATTAGCATGGACCACGTTCCTGTACTTTTAGATGAAGTTCTTGAGGCGTTTCAGGGCAAATCTTTGAAGGTCTTTTTCGAAGGAACTGTAGGAGCTGCTGGGCACTCAAAGGCCATTTTAGAGGCGCATCCTGAGATTGAAACGTATTTTGGATGTGATCGGGATGAAAGTGCACTTGCTATCGCAAAAGAGAATTTAAAGCCTTGGTGGGAAAAAGTGGAATTGATCCATGGCCCTTTTGCTGAGTTAGATACGTACTTGGGTAAGACAAAGATCGATGGGTTTTTCATCGATATTGGAGTCTCTTCGATGCAGTTAGATACAGGCGATAGAGGGTTTAGTTTTCGCGTAGATGCGCCGCTTGACATGCGGATGGACCAAACAATGGCACTTACGGCAGAGAATCTCATACATGAGCTTCCTGAAAAGGAGCTCGCTCGGATTTTTTTTGAGTATGGTGAAGAGTTTCGCTCAAGAGCTGCGGCAGCAGCTGTTGTAAGAGCACGCAAAAAAAAGCGCATTTGTACAACGCATGAGCTTTTAAAGGTTTTAGAGCCCGTTTTAAGAAAGGGCAAAATCCATTTTGCGACGAAAGTTTTTCAGGCGCTTCGAATCGCTGTGAACGATGAGCTTGGACAGTTGAAAAGGGGGCTTGAAGGAGCAATTAGTCACTTAAACGTTGGGGGGATTTTAGCTGTGATCTCCTTTCATAGTTTGGAAGACAGGATTGTTAAGTGGTGTTTTCGCGATGAGAAATCGTTAAACATTCTCACAAAAAAGCCACTGCAAGCCTCAAGAGAAGAAATGAAAAAAAATGCGAGATCGCGCTCTGCTAAATTGCGCGTTGCGCAAAAAGGAGAAGAATGAAACAATTCCTGCAGCAAACAGGTGTTTGCTTCATTGTTTTTGGGTTTTGTCTCTATTCCTATTTAGATGAGCAAAACTCACTTACGAAGCTGAAAATGCAACTCCCTCAAAAGGAAAAAGAGATTCGAATGATTCGTGAAGAGATGAATCGGTTATCCTATATGGTCGATCAGTTTGAAAATCCTTCAAACTTAATCGAACTTGCTCATAAACCTGAATTTGGACATCTTAAGCATCCTATTTTGAGAGAAATCCTAACAGTTCCTGAGGCTTTTGCCGCAAATGACGTAAAATGAAGAAACACCGTCTTGTTGTTGTATCGGTTTTTCTCCTGTTTTTGTTTTGTTCGCTCCTTGTGCGGTTTTATCAAATTCAGATCATTGAGGGAGATAAGTGGACAAAAGTTGCTCTTTCTCAGCACCAATATGTAACTTCCGAGCCTTTTAAAAGAGGCTCTTTTTATTCCAATACATCACTTCGTCCATCTCACAGAGAAGATGAGCAGCCATTCGTTGTCGATGTTATAAAGTTCCATCTCTTTATCGATCCTGATTCGATTCCATCTCCTATCAAAGAGAAAATGGCAAACGAGCTTGCCTCAATCCTTGATGTGGATGTCCAAAAAATTTCTCCTGAATTTTCTCGAAAAAGTAGATCGCGCAAAATTGCAGAATTTCTTGATCGAGAAGAGAGGCAAGGGATTGAAAATTGGTGGAAACAGTTTAGCTCACAGGAAAAACTTGTTCGCAACGCGATCTATTTTACCTCCGACTATCAGCGCTCTTATCCGTTTGGTTCGATGCTTGGCACGATTTTACACACGGTGCAAAAGGAAAGAGATCCCAAGACAGGACAGTGTATTCCAACGGGAGGATTGGAGCTTTTATTGAGTTCCTATCTTGAGGGGAAAAAGGGCAAGCGCTTGATGGTGAGCTCTCCAAGAAGGCCCTTGGATATGGGAAAAGTTTTGGAAGAGCCAGAAGATGGGGCTGACATTTTTTTAACCGTGAATCACTACATCCAAGCGGTTGCCGAATCAGAGCTTGCTAAGGGAGTGAAAGAGGTGAATGCGCTTGGGGGCTGGGCCGTGATGATGGATCCCTCAAATGGAGAGATTTTGGCACTTGCCCAAACGCCAACGTTTGATCCAACAAATTATTCATTGTATTACAACGACCCAGAACTTCTTGACGCGACACGTGTAAGAGCTGTGACTGAATGTTTTGAGCCAGGCTCGATTTTCAAGCCCATTACGGCAGCTCTATGTTTGCACGCAAATGAAGAGTGCGAGAGGTCCATTTTCTCGGCTGATGAGAAAATCGCAACGGCAAGTGGTGCGTTTCCAGGCAGGAGCAAACCTCTAAAAGATGGACGGGTGCATAAGTATTTGAACTTGGATCTTGCTATGCAAAAATCCTCAAACATCTACATGGGACGTATTGTTCAGCGCACAATTAGTGCACTGGGAGATGCATGGTACAGGCAGAGCTTGGTCGATCTTTTCGGGTTTGGGCAAAAGATGAATATTGAGCTTCCAGGTGAGAGTCCAGGTCTTCTGCCAACTCCAGGAAAACTGCATCCCAACGGTAAGCCCGAGTGGTCAGTGCCAACTCCATATTCGCTTTCCATTGGATACAATATTTTGACAAATAGTATTCAACTGGTTCGCGCATACGGGATTCTTGCAAATGGAGGGTATGCTGTGCAGCCTCACCTTGTCCGAAAAATTGTAAAAGCCCTTCCCGATGGGAGTAAACAGGTACTCGTTGATAATACGGGCTACAAGGCAACCAAACGTGTTTTAAGCGATGCGACGTGTAATGCCGTTAAACGCGCAATGAAATTTAATACAAAAGAAGGAGGAACCTCGAAAAGAGCCGATGTTTTTGGATATACGGAAGCGGGCAAATCGGGGACCTCTGAAAAGATGATCGATGGCACCTACTCTAAAGTCAATAACACCTCTTCCTTTATTGGATTTGTTCCAGCTGATAACCCCCGTTTTGTGCTTCTTGTAACGCTCGATGATCCGGAAAGAAAATTCATTCCAGGTGTGGGAAAACAGCAGCATGGGGGCACCTGTGCAGCGCCTATATTTCGAGAAATCTCAGCTAAAGTGCTTCAGTACTTGGGAGTTCCTCCGGATGATCCTTTCGGGTATTCTTATGGGGATCCGAGAAGGGATTTATCCCGAGCTGATTGGTCAAAAGAAGTGAAAAAGTTAAAAGAGCTCTACGAGGAGTGGAATCATTAATGAGACTATCTCATCATTGGAGTTTATCCAAAAAATCCGGTTTTTGGATCTTTCGTTGCTTTTCCTATCCCCTATGGGCTTCGCATATGCGGATAGGAAAAGAAACGAAACCTCTCAAAAACCGATCTTTTTTCTCTAAAACTCGAATAATGAGATAGTCTCATGAAGCTAAAACAATTGCTTTTAGGAATTGATGGAGTCAAGGTGCGTGGAAATCAGGAAACGGTTTGTACTGGAATTGTTTCAGACTCGCGAATTGTAGCACCTGGCAACTTGTTTTTGGCCCGATCTGGGGAAAAGCATGATGGGAGTCTTTATATTCGCCAAGCCATGGAAAGTGGCGCAGCAGCTGTTGTTACAGATCTTTATGATCCCTTCCTAAAATGTCCTCAAATCATTTGCAAAGATCCCAGGAGACTTGAAGCTCTTCTAGCCGCGCGCTATTATGGGCATCCTTCAAAAGATCTATTTTGTGTCGGTGTTACTGGATCAAAGGGGAAGACGACGACGAGCTACTTATGTAGACACTTGCTTGAGGGTTTTGGGCAAAGATGTGGTCTTGTGGGCACCATCGAAGCGTGGACGGGAAACGAGCGCTTTGAGTCTGCCTATACAACGCATGGAGCGATTGCAAATCAAAAGTTTTTACGTCAAATGCTTGGTGCGAAATGCAAAAGCGCCGTTTTGGAAGTTTCTTCGCATGCGCTAACCCAAGAAAGAGTATCGGAGATTGATTTTGATGCAGCCATTTTCACCAATCTTTACCCCGATCATCTTGACTATCATCATTCGATGGAGGGGTATGCAAAGGCCAAGAAAAAACTCATTAGCCTGGCTAAAACCTCAATCTTAAATGCAGATAGTCCTTGGTCTGATTTTATGCAAAGGAAGGGGCCTCGAATCACAATTGGCATTGATTCTCCTGCAGATTTGCGTGCAGAAAACATCTCCTCTACGGAATTTTTTGTGAAAGGAGTGCGCTTTAGCACGGCCCTTATGGGCAGATTCAATGTATACAACATTCTCTTGGCTCTGGCGCTTGGTCTTTATTTAGGCAAACCTCTTAAAGAGATGAGCGATATCCTTACAACGTTTCCAGGGGTTCCGGGAAGACTTGAGCGCGTTTCAGGCAATGTCTTTGTCGATTTTGCGCACACCGGCGACTCCCTTGCGCATGCTTTATCGACTTTAAGGACGCTTACAAAACAAAGAGTCATTGTTGTCTTTGGATCGGGAGGAGATAGAGATCCAAAAAGGCGTGAAGAGATGGGGCTGGCCGCAGAAAAACATGCAGACGTCTCTATCATTACAAGTGATAATCCGCGTAGCGAAGATCCTCAAAAAATTACAGATGAGATTACGCGTGCATATCAAGTGCAAAACCCCCAAGTGATTCTCGATCGAAAAGAGGCAATTTACAGGGCAATTGAGATAGCAAATCCAGAGGATGTTGTTTTAATTGCAGGGAAGGGGCATGAAAAAGTGCAGATTTTTTTGAATCAAACTGTTACTTTCGACGATGTGGCAGTAGTAAAAGAGATTCTCGGGACATGATCTACTTTTTTCTTATCTTCGCGTCTTTGCTTTTTCCGCTGCCGGGAGAGGCACAGAAAAAAGAAAATGGATATTCGCTTTCTCGAGGAGCCGTTCCAACGGTTGTGATTGATGCAGGCCATGGGGGAAGGAACAAGGGGACCTGTTCAAAATCCCCTTTTTGCGAGGAAAAACGTGTCTGCTTGCAAACAGCGCGCCTTGTTCGGAAATATCTCGACCAGCTTGGCTATCATGTTGTCATGACAAGGGATTCTGATTCGTTTATTCCTTTGCCTCGTCGTGTTGAAGTTTCTGCGCAAGCAGCAAGTAGCGTGTTTGTGAGTATTCACTATAATCACGCGAAAAATCCGCAGGCGAAAGGGGTCGAAATCTTTTTCTACGATTCCAAGGACAACCATTCTCATGAGCATA
>CBDUSP010000066.1:0-7784 GCA_965370365.1 uncultured bacterium
AATTAACTTTTTCGGTGAATTTTGGTCGAATAGCTGGCGAATGAATTGATCAGTGGCTCCTTAAAAGACAACGGTTTTACTAGGACGCCCCGGCTCTTCTTTGACAAGCCTTGGCAGAGCAAAGCCAGAAAGGCGCGTTTGCAAAGATTGCATAAGAGCAATTGCTTTTCCCTCAGGAACAAGGAAATGAGAGGCTCCTTCTACATGATCGAGAAGATGAAGATAGTATGGAAGCATCCCATGATTTACAAGCCTTTGGCATAACGCGAACAGAGTCGCCTCATCATCATTAACGCCTTTAAGAAGAACCGATTGATTGAGAATAGGAATGCCGAGCTTTAAAACTTTTTTCAAATGGGAGATCACATCCTCGTCTAACTCTTTTGGATGATTACAGTGAATCGCAAAAAAAATCTGTTTTGAGCTTGCTCTCAAGATGTTTAAAAAAGCCTCATCGATTCTCTCGGGAATTCCAATCGGGAACCGCGTATGAAAGCGGATCCGTTTAACATGCTCCATTTTTTCAATCGCACCAAAAAGATCAGCTAAAGCTGCATTTGAAAGAGACAGAGGGTCTCCCCCACTTAAAATCACCTCTTCAACCGAGAGATCTTCTTCTAAAAGAGCAATTTCCTTCTCAAATCCAGAGAGCTTTGTTTCATAAGGAAAATTTTGCCGAAAACAAAACCTGCAATGCATTGCACACGCGCTCGTTACTAGTAAAAGCGCTCTTCCCTGATATTTCTGCAGGATTTTTCCCGTCTTACAAAAGGAGCGATCCTGTACAGGATCTAACTCGAAACCAGGAACTTTCATCGTTTCTTCCTGAAGCGGCACAAACTGCCTTAAGATCGGATCATCAAGCGTATTTTTGGGGATTTTCTTAGCAAGTCTTCGAGGGAGGTTTAGGATAAACCTAGGGTTAAAAAAGATTTGACTTCTCTTGGAAGCATCAAGCTCCAGGAAATCCAATAAATCTTTTGTAGAAGTAAAGCTGTCCTTTTGAATCTGTCTCCACATGGGAAGACATTCTAAGCGCCCTCTTGTTATTAAACACTCTCTAAAGCAGTTTTTAACTTCTTTTTTTCAGGCACTGTGCGCGAAATATCTGCACCTAAAGAGGTTAGTTTTCCAACTAAATCCTCATAACCACGATCCAAGTAACCTACATTGGAGATTAGGCTCTCATCTGGAGCAAGAAGTGCCGCCATTACGTAGGCAAAGCCTGCGCGCAAATCAGGAATCGTAAACTTCCCAGCCTTTAAAGTTGTAGGCCCTTTAACAACAAGACTATGCGCATGGTCTCTTGAGGCAAAACGACAGTTTCTGCCTCCAAGACACTGATTAAAGAGCTGAATATCTGCGCCCATATTTTGAAGCATTTGAGTGTATCCAAAGCGGTTCTCATACACAGTCTCGTGGATCACAGAAGAGCCATCAGCTTGTGTTAAAAGAACGACAAAAGGCTGTTGCCAGTCCGTCATGAATCCAGGGTGCACATCTGTCTCAATATGAGCACCTCCGCGAAGTTCTTTCTCGAAAAAGAACTCGATCCCATTTTTTGCTACGTGAAAATCGCCCCCGATTTCTCGAATTTTATTCAAAAATCCAATCATCTGTAGATGTTCTGCACCTTCAATAAATACACGCCCCTTCGTCGCAATCGCTGCCATCGCATAAGAGGCAACCTCATTGCGATCGGTCATCACCGTGTGCTCGACTTCACGGAATTTGTGAACTTGTTGGATGTGAATTGTTCGATCCGCATCAACAGTGATATTCGCGCCAAGCTTTTGAAGGAAAAGAATCAGGTCAATGATTTCAGGTTCGATTGCAGCATTTCGAATCACTGTTGTCCCTTTTGCGCGAACAGCTGCAAGAATTGTATTTTCTGTTGCTCCAACCGAAGGATAAGAAAAATCGATCACAGCTCCCTCAAGACCCTTGTGGGCCTGAGCGAAATAGGCACCTTCTTTTTTCATCTCCCGATACTCGATGAATGCGCCCAGTTTTTTTAGCGCCTGAATATGAAAGTCAACGGGTCTTGCTCCAATTAGATCTCCGCCGATTGTTGGAACAATGATGTCCTCATCCGTTCTCCCAAGCAGTGCACCAATGAGTAAAATGGGAATTCGATTTGCGCCAGAGTATTTTTGGGGGACATACGAAGTTTTTAGATCGCGCGTAATGATTTCAATGGTTCTTTTTTCTTTATCCCACTGAACTTCAGAGCCGATTTCCTTGCAGAGATTCACGGTGATTTCCACATCCCCGATATTTGGGACGTTATGAAAAACACACTTTTTATCAGAGAGAAGCGATGCAACAAGAAGCTTTGTCATTGCATTTTTTGCGCCTGCTGCGCGAATCGTTCCTTGCAGGCTCTTTCCACCTCTCACACTTAACATCTGCATAACCCCTCCAATCGCCCACATCTTACTCAAGAGAAATCCAAAAGACAAACTAAAAGATTTACTCCCTACTTTCGTTATAACTCCCTGTCTGATACACTGGCCTCTCATATGTCACAAAGCACTTCTCTTTTTCGTGCAGGGATTGGTCAAAGCACCCGTAGATTTCTGCCTTCAGACTCTTCAAAACCCTGCGTTATCGCAGGAATTATTTTTGAAGGAGTTCCAGGCCTTGATGCAGAGTCCGATGGAGATGTTGTTTTCCACGCACTTTGCAATGCAATCACGTCTCTTTCAGGAGTTCCTGTCTTGTGGGGGCTTGCTCGAGATCTTTGCCGCAAAGATGGGATTACTGACAGTCAAGTCTACTTAGAAAAAGCCCTAGAAACGCTCGGAAATCAAAAAATTGTACATATTGCAATTTCGATCGAAGGGAAACGTCCTGAGTTTGAAGGAAGCATCGATCTTATGCGCGAGAGGATTGCAAACGTCCTTTCTCTTGAGATTTCACAGGTGGGCATCACAGTAACATCTGGAGATGGGCTCACAGACTTTGGGTGTGGTGACGGGATTCAGTCTTTTGCTACAATTACGACAAGTCAATAAACATCTGCCATGTAGCGCTTCTCTTTACGCATTTTTCTGAAATAAATAAGAGCCTCTGCTTCGGTTAGGGTTCCTTCTTCTCTAATGATTTGACAAAGCGTAGCTTCAACTTCTTTTGCCATTTGCTTCGCATCTCCGCAAACATAGACAAACGCCCCCTCTTGAATCCACTGCCAAAGACTTTTTCTTCTCTCATACATCTTATGTTGGACGTACACTTTCTCTTCCTGATCACGAGAAAATGCGGTGTCCAACCGAAGCAACCCCTGCTTTTCTAAGTCTGTCCAAAACGACTCGTAATAAAAATCAGTCTTTTGGTTTCTCTCCCCAAAAAAAAGCCAGTTCCTCCCCGTTGCATGCGTCGCGATTCTTTCCTGCACAAAAGCGCGATAGGGCGCCACTCCCGTTCCTGGACCAATCATAATCATCGATGTTCTCGGGTCCTCCGGCAGCGTAAAGTGATTGGATGGCTGCACGTAAATAGGAATCAGCGTCGAGCCAATCTCTGCTTGCATCCCAAGAAAGTAACTTCCCACTCCATAGCGCTCTTGTCCATTTACTTGATACTGAACACTTGCCACAAGCAAATGAAGCTCATTTGAAAACGCCTGTGCAGCAGAGGCAATCGAATAAAACCGCGGGAGCATTGGCATGGCATATTTTGCAATTTCTTCTTTTGTAATGGGAGATAGGGAAGCCAACTCTTTCAAAGTGTGCGTGTGTAAGAATTGGGTGAGCTCTTCTTTGTTTTCACTGTCTAATAGATCTCGAGAGACGCCCCCTTTCTCAACTGAACAAGAAACAAGAGAGCGATTAATCCTCATGATGTTTGCTTTAAACATAAGAAAATCATGAATGGAGACGTCCCCTGACCTAGGGTCCAGAACAACCTCATCTCCCTTAGTTCCAAGGAGATGCAAAATATCTGATACTTCTTTTGGGTTATTTGCGGGCAAAACCCCAATGCTATCGCCTACTTTATAGGTCTCATCCCATCCTGTCGTATCAAGGACAATATGAAATGTTTTTCGCGAAGAAGAGGCTCCTGTGGCGCTCTCTCTTTTTTTGAGAAAAGCGCAATATGGAGAGGAGCGCGAGTATTTTTTCATAGACAACTCTAATACCAATCAGTATACAAAAGAAAAAACGTGAGAAAAAATGAAATACTCGATTTTTTTTCTTTTTGGACTTTGTTTAAGCTTCCTGTCAGGCTGCTCGCCAAGCGAAGCACATAACAGAGGCTACGTCATCTCCCAAAGTCAGGTCGAAGAAGAAAACGCCGATCATCTCAATCAGTAATCTCTTTATACCCAAGGAAACTCAAAACTTGGAGTTTACTTGGGTATATCCCAACTCTTTTTCAAGGCCACGCTCTTTTTATTCGAAATGCCCCCGAGAGTTTCAATTGCTTGCATAAGGCGCGCGCGCGTTCTGTCTTTGCCTAAAAGCGTCACTGAAGCGTAGAGAGGAGGCCCTTGCGTTTTTCCCATGATCGCAACAAAAAGCGCTTGCATCACAACCTTTTTATAGTTCACTTCAAACACTTCGGCAACTTTACAAGAGGCCTTTTCAAAACCATCCCCTGTCCAGTCCTCTAGAGCATCCATCTCCCAGATCATCGCCTGGAGAAGATAAGAAACAGTCTCTGCCGTACAGTTTTTGGGACAAAGGCTTTCAAGGGTAATATTGAGATCGTTGATAAAGAAAAAATCGCAAAGCTGAATAAAGTCTCCAAAGGTTTTGATTCTCTTGTGAACAAGAGGCATGAGCTTGCGCATAAATGCGTCGTTAAATCCCCAGTCGGCGATCTTTTGCCAGAGCTTTTCTTCGGGAATTGTTTCGATGATTTTCTTTTGATTGAGCCAATTTAATTTCTGCACATCGAAAAAGGCGCCAGAGACACCAATGCGCTTTGGATCGAATGCTTGAATAAGCTCGTCTAGCGTATAGATCTCTTTATCCTCCGGCATGCTATAGCCCATCAGCGTCAAGAAGTTCACAAGCGCTTCCGGAAGGTAGCCGCTATCGCGAAAATAGAAAATAGATGTTGGATTTTTTCTTTTTGAGAGTTTCTTCCCATCTTTGCCAATCAACAACGGCATGTGCACAAATGTGGGAGCCTCCCATCCAAATGCCTGGTAGAGATAAATGTGTTTTGGAGTAGAGCTTATCCACTCATCTCCTCGAATGACGTGAGTAATTTTCATGAGAAAGTCGTCGACCACATTTGCTAAATGATACGTGGGAAACCCATCGGATTTAAGCAAGATTTGATCATCAACATCTGCCCAAGGAACCGTGATCTTACCCTTAACCGCATCTTCAAATACGCAATCACCACTTAATGGAACTTTTAAGCGAATAACAAATGGCTGTCCTTCTTTCTCTCTTTTTTCAACATCAGCAGGAGACAAATCGCGATATCTTCGATCGTATCCCCCCTTATCTTTGGATCGCATCTCAGACAGTTCCTCTGGAGTGGCAAAACATTTATACGCCTGGCCTTTTTCTATCAGCTTGTAGGCATACTCCTTGTAGATTTCACTTCTTTCCGACTGACGATACGGGCCATAAGACCCCCCCACATCGGGCCCTTCATCCCATGTGATGTTACAAAAGTGAAGAGCATCAATAATTGCTTTTTCGTGGCTTTTGCGAGATCGTGTCTGGTCGGTATCTTCAATTCGTAGAATGAAGGTTCCTTTAAAATGGCGGGCAAAAACAAGGTTAAAGAGCGCAATATACGCAGTCCCCACATGAGGGTCTCCTGTTGGAGAGGGGGCAATTCGAACACGGACAGACATCTACAAAATCTCTTAAATTAGAGAGCTATTTTCTCAAGAAGAGCGTTTATCTGCAAGAGCTTTACAGGGCTAACCGGAAATTAACAGGATATGCAGGATCGGCTTCGCCGGCAGGATCACCGCTGACTTAGGTGGCAGGATAAAAAGTTCATATCCTGTTCATTTTTTGAAGAGCTTATTGATCATCCATGCTCATTAAAAAAACAAGATCTTTAATTACATTAAGAGTTTCAGCAAGCTGAAGGTCATTTTGATTAAATAAATTGACCGACTCGGCATCAAAATTCTTTTTTTCTATATCCTTTAAAAAGGTCTGGTAATTCTTATTTCGTCCAATGCGTTCTTTAGAATTGTTCCGGATTTTTTCAAGATATGGGACATACGTAGAGAGCTTCTGCTGCAGGTTATATCGGTACATAGGCCCAAGCTGCATCCGATGGATTTGCGATAAATCCGACAAATCATCCTCAAAGTGGGGTTCTATAGAGCTATTTTCCAGAGGGAATTTGGCATATTTTTCCCCGATTTCAATCTGGGACAAAATACCAGGAATTTCGATATCAGATTTTACACCATCGAGCTGGGGACTTTTCCCCGAAACAGTGTAATACTTGCCTCGTGTAACTTTGTACTCTCCCTGAGGATTGACTTTCTGATTATTGACAGAATCAAGTGTAAATGTCTGAAAAGATCCTTTTCCAAAAGTGTGGTCATCTCCAAGAACAACCCCTCGTCCATAGTCTTGAAGGGTCTGCGCAACAATTTCTGCAGCAGACGCGCTTGCTCGATTCACGCAGGTAAAAAGCGGGCCATCCCAAATAGGCCTTCCCTCAACCTCGCGAAGGTGCTGGATCTTCCCCGTGCTATCTTGAATAGAGACGACAATTCCCTTGTTGATAAAAAGACCAGTAACCGCAACTGCTTGCGTCAAAAGCCCTCCAGCATTTCCCCTCAAATCCAACAAAACAGCCTTTAGCTTGTGTTCCTTTTTAATCTGATCAAGAGCCTTTCGAATATCTTGTGCAGATGAGCTTTTGTCGTCTTGGTAAAAGGAAAAGAGTTTTAAGCTTGCAATAACCCCATCGCCAAAGGGTTCAAACGAAGATTCAAGCCGCGTCTCTTCTAAAACGACCTCATTGCGAATCAGCTCGACTTCAAGTTTTTCGACTCGTCTCTCCCCATCTTCTTCTCCCTCGCGAAGTATCGTTAAAAGAACAGGAGATCCCTTTTCTCCTCGGATCATCTCGACAGCCTCAGCAATATCGAGTCCAACGACCGGCTCGTGATTGACCGCAATGATCTTGTCATTAATTTTGACCTTATTGCTTTGGCTTGCCGGACTATTTTCCAAAATCCGCTTCACTACAAGCCCATCGAGATTGTCATGAAGCTGCGCGCCAATGCCAAAAAGACGTTGTTGCACCTGAATCATAAACTGCCCGGCCTCACTTGGAGTAAAGTAGTTCGTGTGCGCGTCTAAAGAGGAAGTAACTGCTTTTAAAACGCAGGAAAGCATGAGTTTTGAGCGCTCTTCTACATTTACCTCTAAAAACTCTGCCTCGCGATTAACTCTCTTTTTTTCGATGCGCTGAAAAAACTTTGCCTTCATCTCATCATCGAGCTTGGAAACGGCTTCTGCCTGAAGCGCTTTAATGCGGCTTAATCGATCCAAAAGAAGCTCTTCACTTGTCGCCCACTCAAGATCTTTAAACTCTTCACTTGTAACGTCTTTTGGAAGAGACTGGCCCGCAATCTCTGCTTCAAACATGCGTCGTCTTTCAATTGCAGTAAGAAATTGTGAGTAAATTTCAGAAAAAGTAGAAAAATCGCCTGATTTGTATCCCTTCACAGCAGTTTGTAAAACAGGATCTGACGGTGTTTGCCAGGCTTTTACATCCTCCTCAACGAAGTAGGTTTTTGTGGGGTCGAGCTCTTCCAAGAAATTGTGAAATACCCTTTCCAT
>CBDUSP010000067.1:0-7263 GCA_965370365.1 uncultured bacterium
TACGTTGCCAAAACTTGGCGAAAGCATTGTCAGTGCAACTGTTGTAAAATGGTTTAAAAAGGTCGGCGACACCGTTTCTTTAGACGAGCCTTTACTTGAGGTTTCAACAGACAAGGTAAATAGCGAAATCCCATCGCCTGCAAAGGGCGTCTTAAAAGAGATTTTGGCTCAAGAAGACGAAGAAGTGCAGGTAGGCGCGCCGCTTGCAATTTTGTCTGGTGGGGCTGTGTCTACAACAAAGGACGAAGCACCAAAACAGGAAGAGACACGCCAAGAGACTGGCTCTGATGACTTTTTATCTCCAGCTGTCGTGCGACTTATCCGGGAAAAGGGGATCCCTCTTTCAGAAATCGATAAGATCCCAAGAAACGGAGCACGCCTTACAAAAAAAGATGTAGAGGCTTACGCATTGCCATGTTCGCTCAGTCAAGAGGGGACAGAGCGCATTAAAATGTCGGGACTTCGTAAAGCCATTGCAGATAACGTGGTTCGCTCGTTTTATGAGGCGCCCCACGCATCCCTCACTACGGAAGTCGATGTCACGGAATTACTGAAGGGGATCCAGGACAAAAAGCAGGCCTTTTTCGACAAACATGGAGTCAAGCTTTCTGTTACGGCGTTTGTTTCTCGGGCAATTGCGCGCGCTGTCGAAGAATTCCCCTTAGTCAATTCTTCTCTTGATCGCGATACAATTGTTGTGAAGAAATTTGTGAATCTTGGAGTTGCAGTGAGCGTCGATCAGGGCGTTATGGTTCCTGTGATTCGAAATGCTCAAGATCTATCGATTGTAGATTTTGCAAAGAAAATTGCAGATCTTGCCAAAAAAGCGCGCGAAAATACGCTTGATCCAGATGATGTTCGAGAAGGATCGATCACGATGACAAACTTTGGAGCAACGGGAATCATGCTTGGGGCGCCAATCATCCGCTATCCAGAAGTTGCAATTATTGGGCTTGGTGCGATCAAAAAACAAGTGATGGTGATGCCAGATGATACAACTGCGATTCGGTCGATCATGTGGGTTTCTGTGACCTTTGATCATCGTGTGCTCGACGGTCTTTACGGGTGTGGCTTCTTGAATGCTCTAAAGGGTCAGTTAGAGAGCTCTTCTTCTCTTTAAAATGAACAGGATCCTCTTGAACGGAAACAGGCTTGGGAAGCAGAATTCTCGAGGGGAAATTTAACAGGATCCGCTTCGCTACAGGATCGGCTCCGCCGGCAGGATCACCGCTGACGCGGTGGCAGGATAGTGCCCGAGAAGAAACAGGCTTGGGAAGCAGAATCTTTGAGGAAATTTAACAGGATAGGCTTCGCTGCAGGATAGATTTATTTGAAAATCTACATATTTTTTCCTCGGGAGTTCTTCTTCCCAAGCCTGTTTCTTCTCGGGCACTATCCTGCAAGCGCGAAGCGCGTATCCTGCCGGCGAAGCCGATCCTGCAAGCGTAGCGGATCCTGTTAAAATTTCCCTCGGGAATCTCGTCCTGTAAGCGTTCGCAGCGATCCTGTTCATTTTTTAGTATCCTTGTTGCCCACCAAAAGAATATAGCATTTCAGAGCGGATGACATCCATTTGCATGTGATCAAATGCATGTAATACCTGGACAATGTCGTGTAAAGATCCCGTTACGCCGCCATCTGTCAAAAACCTGCAGCACCACTGCTCACAAAACACTCCCCCTTCTTTCCCTTCAGGCCAAACGAGAACATCTCGATTTAAGATTGTTTTTAGCCGAAACGGGCCCATGTTGATGTGCGAAACTTTGTCTAAAAACTGCCCAAGGACCCCTTCATGGTAGATGAAGATATCGACACCCACTAAATGCCGTTTTTGAGGGCTTTGGGGCTCCCTTTCTGGGATTTGGTGGGGTTTTAGAGTCGTATACACAGGACTTTGAAGGGTTGATGGCTTTTTTCCAAGATTTTGGACGATATCAGAGCCATCTTCTAGGGTTTTAAGCCAAGCGTTGTGGATAAGGGTCGCAGCTTCTACTTGTCCTAGATGGGCGAGCATGTGAGCTGCGCCAAGGATTAGACTTGATTCATGCAGCGCCTTAAATACTGCGCCTTGATCGCCAAGATTTATGGAAACACCAAGATTGGACGCTCCGGTGATCTCTCGAGCGACATCGCAAATGATCTCGCTATAGAGATTGGGGACAACGATCACATCGAAAATTTCTGGGGTTTCGGCAAGTTTTGCGGCTCCCACATCGACATTTAGAGAATCATGGAGAATATCAGAATATTCATGAGCAATCTCAGAAAAAACCTTAAAGAAAAGGCGATCTGCTTGAAGAGACTCATTTGTGAAACACGTTACTTTTTTTCTCCCATGTGAAAGTGCATAGTCAAATGCAAAGCGAATCACTTTTTCTATCTCTTTCCGGGAGATCGTTTTTGTAAATGAGCAAACATTGGGTGTCTGTTTATACTCGGTTCCCTTAGAGCTTTCAGTTTCTCGGATAATTACAACATCCATCTCGGGGTGCTTTGTTTCGAGAAAAGGGAAGTAGGAGACGCACGGTAAGGCCTCTACATAAAGACCAAGGGCGTCTTGTGGGATTTGTTCTTGTGGCCCTATGAGAGAGATGTTTGTATCGCTTTCTAACGTGGCGCCAACTTTTTCTAAAATACGGAGGATCTCATCTGTGATAGCTACTTTTCCCATATTTTGTTACTATAAGTGGAAGGAACCGATGTTAAAAGCGTTATTTGAAAAACAAGCAAAGTCTCTCGAGGCTTTTTATTCGCAAGTGGATGTTGCACAGGCTGAAAATGTGCTGGCAAAGATTTCCGCGTGCTCTGGGGCTCTAATCCTTTCAGGGGTGGGGAAAAGCGGCTATATTGCCCAGAAGATTTCTGCGACGTGTGTGTCGACAGGCACGCGATCGACATTTTTATGTCCGGCTCAAGCCCTTCATGGAGATCTCGGAATCCTCTCTTCAGAAGACATTCTCGTTCTCTTTAGTAATAGCGGGGAGTCGCAAGAGCTTGTCGATCTTTTGCCATATGCTAAAGCCAAAGGCGCATTTACAATTGGAATTGTCTCCAAAAAAGAGTCTCGTCTTGCGAAGCAAGCCGATATGGCAATGGTTCTTCCCTCTATCCAAGAGCTTTGTCCGTTTGATTTAGCGCCTACGACATCGACCGCCGCGCAGCTTCTTTTCGGGGATGCTCTGGCGATGGCTCTAATGGAGAGAAAAAAGTTTTCTATCAGTGATTTTGCAGCCAATCATCCAGCTGGGTTTTTGGGGCGTAAAATCACACTCAAGGTCGCAGACCTTATGCTAAAACAAGGGTCGATTCCGATTTGCCAGATGGATGCAAGATTGATTGAGACGCTTCATGATCTATCATCTAAAAAATGTGGCTGCCTTCTTGTTTGCGACAAAAAAGGGTCCTTGAAGGGGATTTTTACAGATGGGGACTTAAGACGTGCAATTGAGTCTAAAGGAGCAAATGCTCTTGAAATGCGGATCGAAGAGCTTATGAGCGTATCTCCTCGAACAACGCGTTCCAATCTCCTGGCAATGGATGCGATCCGTCAGATGGAGGAGGATCCTGCGTGTCTTGTTTCTGTTTTACCGGTTGTCGAAAATGAAAGAATTGTCGGGCTCCTTCGGATGCACGACATTATTCAAGCGGGCCTAAAAATCGAATCTTCTCCAAAACAATAAGAGCCAAAAAAAGGGCCTCAAGAAATCTTGAGGCCCTTCGTGTATGGAGAGAATGATTAACTACAAATTAGATATCAACTTGTAGTCTAAGAGAGAAACCGTTCAGAGAAAGGTTTCCTCGGCTAACAGTATCACTCGCGTAGCCAACATTTACAGGTGTTGAGGCTTGCCCATTTCCTGAGAAGAATTTTCTCATGTTGAGCTGATCCCACCACTGAATAAATTCATAAGCAAATCTCATGCCAATACGGTACTTGTTCTTATCAAAGTACTTGTTCCATGCAATCCCAACAGCTAATTCCATGTTAGGAACGTTTTGGTAGCTGTCGTAGTTAAGGTCAAATCCATCACCATCAGTTCCTGGAAGAACCATGTTTTGATGCACTTCGAACTTACTAGCGAGCATTGAAGCAGAAAAGTTTGCAAACAAGTTCCATCCTTTTCCAACGATCCAATCCGTGTTAAGACCACCTCTTAGACCTATACCCCAGAAATCGTTATCTCCGTGGTGAATTGTTCTATTTGGTCCAGACTCTGCTCCACCGAAGTCTACAGAGAAGTGTTGATCAATCCATCCAGCGCGAAGACCGAAATGAGGATTGAAGATCACGTATCTGCTAATATGGTAAGGTTTTCCAAGGTCCATATCCAATGTGTTGTAATGGGCTTTCCATACAGCACTGGAGTGAGGCCCAAACTGAGCATTTGGAGTTCCTGATCCCAAAATCCAGAGAGGGATCAACCCAGATCCGGAAGTTGTTGCATCGCCATGCTTGTAGTTGGTGATATTTAACCATGTCCAGTTGAAATCAACTGTCCAAGCGTCATGATCGAGGTAAAACCCAAATCCAGCACGCGCTCCAGGATTGAAATCCCAGTCTGAGTTTTTGCCAGAAAATCCGATCACCTTTCCGTAAGTGATTGGTGCATCCGGAAGCCCATTATTACCACTTGTATCTTCGATAGCAAACTCCATGCCATCTTGCTTTGCTTGGAAAGCAAGAGCATCTACGTGAACGTAGAAGTCACGGGGGCAGTTAAGCCCGATATCTTGCGGATATGCAAACGCAAAAGGTCCCGGCTTCGGGTTTTCGCAGCATATTTCTTCTTTTGGTCTTTCACAAGGACCTTTGGGGATCGCGTACAAGCTTGTTGCTATAGACAATATAGCAAAAGAAGACGCCAGCACCCTCTTATTCAAATTGAAATGCATAGACATTCTCCATTTTTTCATTATGAGAGGCTCCCCCTTCGGGTCTCTCTCTTCTTTTAAGCTTCTCATCTAACCCCCCAAGATACCTAACTGCTTAGGTGCCAAGAGGCCTTTATCCATAGAATGCTTTTCAATCGTCACCATATGTATTTTTATTTAATATTGGCAACAAATTTCTTTAATTTTTTATTTTCATAGAGAGAATTACGGGGAACAAAGCAAAAAAGGCCTCAAGAAATCTTGAGGCCCTTTATATATGGAGAGAATGATTCGCTACAAATTAGATATCAATTTGCAGTCTGAGGGAGAATCCATTCAAAGAAAAGTTTCCTCGGCTAACGGTATCATTCGCATAGTTCTGGCCATTACCACCTGAAAAGAATTTTCTCATATTGAGCTGATCCCACCACTCGATAAATTCATAGGCAAGTCTCATGCCAATACGGTACTTGTTTTTATCAAAGTACTTATTCCATGCAAGTCCAACAGCGAGTTCCATGTTTGGAACGTTTTGGTAGCTGTCATAGTTAAGGTTAAAGCCATCTAAATTACCTGGAAGAATCAGATTTTGATGCACTTCGAACTTACCGGAGAGCATTGAAGCAGAGAAGTTTGCAAACAAATTCCAACCTTTTCCAACGATCCAATCCGTGTTAAGACCACCTCTTAGACCTACGCCCCAGAAATCGTTATCTCCGTGGTGGATTGTTCTGTTTGATCCAGACTCTGCTCCTCCGTAGTCGACAGAGAAGTGTTGATCAATCCACCCAGTACGAATGCCGAAATGCGGATTGAAGATCACGTATCTGCTAACGTGGTAAGGCTTTCCAAGACCCAAATCCAATGTGTTGTAATGAGCTTTCCAAACGCTACTCGCATGTGGTCCGAAAAGATTTGGGGAAATGGGACCCACTGGAGTACTGCTACCCAAAACCCAAAGAGGGATCAATCCGGAGCTTGAGGTGGCCGCATCCCCATGTTTGTAATTAGTGATATTTACCCATGTCCAGTTGAAGTCAACTGTCCAAGCGTCGTGGTCCAGATAAAATCCGAATCCAGCGCGCATCCCAGGGTTGAAGTCCCAATCTGAGTTTTTACCAGAAAATCCAATCATTTTTCCGTAAGTGATTGGGTTTGATGGTTGATCTCCATCGCTTGAATCTTCGATGGCAAACTCCATCCCATCTTGCTTTGCCAGGGGTTCGCGCCAAAAGCGCCGAAAAAGTTGATCTGGAGACCACAATTAACTCACTCAAGTTAATGGAGGTTAAGAATTATCTTTTTCGGTGAATTTTGGCCTAGGCAAAGCAATGAATCAGTGATTCCTTAAGCTTTGCGGGCATCGAATGTAAGTATTTTCTTTGTATGTTGGCAACACTTTTTTAATTCTTTGGTTTTTCTAGAGAGGAAAGGGGGGGGATAAAAAATGGCATAATAATTTGAGTAAATACTATGCCGCTCTCTTCGACGAAATGACCCGTTGGGATCAACTGTTCAAGCATCATGATCTAGGGAGTGTACCTAAAAAAACCTTCCTGTCTACGTGATCATTTGCCATTCGACATAGCAATACTTTTTTTGTTTCTTCTGTTTTCATAGAGAAAAAAAGGGGGGTAGGAAAAAAATTCGATTAGTTTTGAAAAGAAGCTTGCGTAAAAACCTCGGTTCTTTATAAGATCGGGACTTCACTTTCAAGCAGGAATGCACGAAAGCGAATACGGAGTCTGAAAGACGCCGAGGTGTTTTGACAGTAGAAATAGAGAAAGAACTGATTTGTGAGGGTCTATCCTTTTAGGGTAGGCCTCGATTATACAAAAGTAATTTTTTTGAGAATTTGATCTTAGTTCAGATCGAATGCTGACGGCGTGGATGAGGCATGCAAGTCGAACGATATGGTGGCAACACCATATAGTGGCGCAAGGGTTAGTAATACTTGGGTAATCTACCTCTGACACCGGAATAACGGTTGGAAACGACCGCTAATACTGGATGAGGTGATTTAAGGCATCTTAAATTATCAAAGGTGGGGGATCGTAAGACCTCACGGTGAGAGAAGAGCCCAAGAGATATCAGCTTGTTGGTAAGGTAACGGCTTACCAAGGCTAAGACGTCTAGGCGGATTGAGAGATTGACCGCCAACACTGGGACTGAGACACTGCCCAGACTCCTACGGGAGGCTGCAGTCGAGAATCTTTCGCAATGGGCGCAAGCCTGACGAAGCGACGCCGTGTGAACGAAGAAGGCCTTCGGGTTGTAAAGTTCTTTCGCTAGGGAACAAGAGAAGCTGGCTAACATCCAGCTAATTTGATGGTACTTGGTAAAGAAGCACCGGCTAACTCCGTGCCAGCAGCTGCGGTAATACGGAGGGTG
>CBDUSP010000068.1:0-6491 GCA_965370365.1 uncultured bacterium
AGGAGGTGGCTAAGGTTGCTGAAGAAAGTGCCAAATATATTCAGGATTATCCCAACCCGTATTGTTGGTTCCATTATCTTTGAACTTAAAAACTTCCAAAAAGTTGATCGGATCGCTAAAGTCCGCTACCCAAGACCCCATAGCAATCTGAAACTCTTTTCGAGAAACTTTCTGAAAATAGACTTTGGGTTCAACCGCATCAAGAGCAACTGAAATTCCAAGCTTTTCTTCCCACTGCGCTTGCAAAGTTTGTGCGATAAGGCGGCTTCTTTCGTTATTATAATAACTAATCACAACCGACGGAGAGGAACTATCCAATTGAGCTAAAAGATCCCGCGCTTCTTGGACAGAGTTATCTGAAAAATATCCCTCCTTGGAAACGCTAATTTCTGGAGGGACAAGTCCTGTTGCAACCGTTTGTCCTCCCTGCAAGATATACTCTACAATTGCTGCGCGATCAACGGACATTGCAAGCGCTCTTCGGAATTTCGGGTTGGATAGGGGTCCGTCTTCCGAGGTATTTATCCTGCAAATCTGTGTCGCTAAAAAAGGAGCAATCTCAAGCTTGTTTTGAGCTTTCAACGAATCCATCGCATCTCTTGGAATCGCAGAGAGCGGTGATCCTGCCCAATCGAGTTTATTGTCTTCAAAGGAGCGAAATTCAGTGTCTTGAGAAAAAACGAAAAAATCCACGCCATCTAATTGCGTATTCTCCACATCCCAATAAGATCCATTTTTCCGAAGTTTAAGCTGATCTGCATGAGCCCAAGTATCGACACAAAAAGGACCGTTAGAGACTAAAGAGGAAGCTTCTTGTGCCCAGTTTTCATCTTCAGATTGTAAGACAGGAAAAAAAGCGGGCGCGGTTAAAAGATCGAGAAAATAGGGGGTTGGTGTTTCAAGCTCCACTATAAACGTCTGAGGGTCAGGCACATAGATACCAATACTATCTAAAGAAATCTCTCCTAGCTTTGCCTGCTTGGCATTTTTTACTGGATAGAGGAAGTATGCAGTATCTGATGGAAACTGAGGATCCAATAGAGATTTCCATGCGAAAAGAAAATCAAAGGCAGTCAATGGAGAGCCATTAGACCAGTTCATCTCTCGCAGAGAAAACGTATATTTTAGTCCATCGTCTGAGACTTGAATGTCTTTTGCAACGCCTTTCTCTAAAGAGCCGTCCTTTGCAGTGCGCATAAGGCCTTCAAAAAGCATGCGCAAAACAACGCCACTGTACAGATCGCGCGCCTTGCGGGGATCTAAAGAAGATGGATCTGAGGGGAGGCTCAAACGAACAACCTGTTTTGAAACAGGGATTTCTTTTTTGCTACACGAGACACAGAGTAAAGACAAAAACAAAACAAATCGAATCATCAGACATTTTCTCCTTTTTGGCAGAAGATCTTAAGACAAGAAAAGAATGTTGACAACTACATTAGGAATCAGGTTTATAAGGGAGACGCTGAAGAAAAGGAGATGCCCATGTTCCCCATAGACCCCTCGTTTTTTTTCAATACGCCAATTACCTACTATGGGTCTGAAGATGCCGAAGAAGAGTTTGAAGACGACGAGGAGGAGTTTCTTCCCACTCTTGAAGAGATAGATTTATCCCGTCCGATCCAAAAAGCCACAGGAATTTATCTCCACTTGTTTGATTCTTAAACATCCTTCTAGAAATCTAAGCGCATGGTAAGCGTTAATCCATGCAGGTAAAGATCTGCAGCCGTCCCTGGAATCCCATTCATTGCATTGACAAATTTTGCCATTACGTTTTGGCTCCACAAAATATGGAAATCATAGCGAGCCGAAAGATCAAAGTGGTAATCTTTACATCCCGTATACGTTCCCCATCCAAGTCCCACTCCCAAGTTTGCTGTCGGGCGAAGAGAGTCCCAATTTCTGATTCTAGAAGACGCGGAAGTCCCATTTGTGATTTGGTTTTGACGTATTCTTGTATATCGAGTGTAGAGAAGACTCGCTCCTGCTTTTCCTTCCATTCGGAAACCACAATCTAAAAGCCAATTAGTGAGGGCGCCTAGCATGGGACCCACGGCCCAACTGTTAGACCTGGCTTTGTACTCATTTGCATCCAATACAATGTTGAGATTCTGACGAATCCAAAGAGCCCTTAGTCCCCCAAAAGGAGCAATGGTCAATCTCTCTCCTTGATAGAAAGGACGGCTAAGAGCCAAATCGAGTTGATCAAGATTCATCTTCCATTTTGAGGAAACAGAAAGGTGCAAAAGTCCGTTGGGTGAATCAGGAACCGCCCAATTATTTGGGATGAAGGATGCTGGCGCTGTCGTAGTGCTTGAGTTATTTGTATTTTGATGCATCCAAGTGTATTCTAAAAAACTTGTCCAGTCATCGTAATCAAGGTTTACACCGAGTCCTACCTTAAATCCAGGATGGTATTCAGACCCAGCCTTTGTAAACGTTCCCGGCTCATCATCTACCGGAAGTTGAACAGCAGTTTCCATCCCTTCTTGATTTACATGCCAGTAAAGGAAACTTGCATACGCATTCACGTCCCAACAACTTCTCAAAGAAATGTTTGCAGGAGCATTGAACGCTGGTGGATAGCATTTTTGCCCATGGGGTAATCCCCTGCCACGTTCTAAACACGCACAAGGCACCTGCTCCTCTGTTCTACAAGGACATCTTTCATCACATGTTTTACAAGGACATCTTTTATCACAATCCGCATACATAGAAGTCACACACAAAACAGAAATAGCGAACACCGAAAATATCTTTCTCACGTTAACTCTCCCTTTGGAAAAACTTTTGCCTCCGAAGAGTATCAACAAAAAAATTTCATCGGAAGGTTTTTTTTAATAATTAGCAACCTCTTGTCTATGAGACACCTACGAATGAAAAATTTCCTGCTTGCTTTAATTTTCAATTTGGATTTAAGATCCCAGTTATAAATTGAATTTGCCCAAAATGGGTATGTGCACGCGCTTCCGTGATCGGAAAATTCAACAAAACACGAACAAAAGATCTCGTGCAACGTGGTATGGCGTTCGTACGAAAAATAGAATCCAAAATGGAGAGAAAAATGAATCTATTTACTAAAGCAGGCCCTTGGGTCGTTGCGTCGCTTATGGCGACAGCTTCTGCTTTTGGTCAGAGTAGCAATTGCTGCCCACCGAAGCCGAAGTGCTGTGAAGAAATGAAGCAAATTCAGCTGATGGCTGGATACAACGCTCCATCAAGAATTGAAGTTCGTGGATGCTGGGATGTTTACGCATCTGGCAGTTTCACATACTGGCAGCCTTGCCAAGACAACATGGAATTGGGTATTGTTATGGACAGAACCCTAGACCTAGTGCATCGTGGCCGCATTGTAAATGCAGACTTCGGCTACAAGCCTGGCTTTAAAGTTGCTCTTGGTATGAATTTCGACCACGACAACTGGGATTCTATGGTTCAATATGCCTGGTTCCGTGGATCAGAAACAACAACAACCTCTTTGAACTCTGTTACGTTCCCAACTGTGGAAATAGAGCCTATTAGTGGGTTTACAACGGGTCAGGACTTTTACAAAGGAACTCAAAAGTGGAGACTCCACATGGATCTTCTCGATTGGGATCTTGCAAGAAACTATTACGTAGGTACAAAACTTACATTCCGTCCGTCCTTTGGAGCTAGAGCTGCATGGATCCGTCAAAACTACACAGGCTTCTTCAGTGAAGAAAATCCTGCAGAACCCCTTAAAGGAGAAGGCTTTAGCAGAAGAAGCTACTCATGGGGAGTTGGACCAAGAGCTGCTTTAAATACAAACTGGGCACTTGGAGAAGGATTCAGACTCTTTGGAAATGGTTCTGGAGACATTCTCTTTACTCAGTACACAAAATTGAAGTACAGAGAATTTGAAACAGATGATGCTGGGCAGGCCGTTTCTCCTGATATCGTTATTACTCAGAGAAAAGTTAACTGCCTAAGATCACACCTCGAGTTGGAGCTTGGTCTCGGCTGGGGATCTTACTTTGATTGCAACAACTGGCACGTAGATCTTAGTGCTGGATATGGTTTCCAAGTGTTCTTTGATCAGAACATGTTCCGTCACTTCGACTTTGTTCTGCAAAATGGCTTTGCAAGTACTATGCCACACGGAAACCTCTACGTACATGGTTTGACAGCAACAGCACGCTTCGACTTCTAGTCTTGGCTTAAGAAAAGCTGTTACCTTTACTCCACCAGGTTAGGTGAAAACCTAACCTGGTTTTTTTATGTCTGAAAGTTTTAAGAAGCCACTGAATAACTGCTACAAAGGAATAACTCTAATTTACAGAGCAGTAGTAAGCCGCACCCAAAAGAGATGCATCATCATTTAAAATGACATAGATGGGCATCGATTCAAGCAGGGGCTGAAATCTTCCTTTGCCCATAAACGAAGAGAGAAAATCTCCAGAGCTCATTTGCTCAATCAAATTTGGCGCAATTCCCCCGCCGATGTAAAATCCCCCAAGAGACATCATCTTCAAAGCTAAATTGCCAGATTCTGCGCCATATAAGGACAAGAACCAATCAATTGCCCGCACACATGCGGGATCTTTGATTGTTGCCGCCATTTTTGAAACAACCAAAGGCGGCGATTCATTCTTCATAGCCTCCGCAACTTCAGGAGATTCTTTTTCTTTTCCCGTTTCTGTCAAAAACCGATACAAAAGATGAATTCCAGGACCAGAGACAATCCTCTCATAAGAGAGATGGGTCAGCTTCTTTTTCAAAAAGTGGAAAAGTTCAATTTCCAGATCATTTCTTGGAGCAAAATCGGTGTGTCCTCCCTCACAGGAAAAGGGATGATGATCTTTTCCATCGAAATAGAGTCCGGCCTCCCCAAGTCCTGTTCCTGCAGCAATGAGCGCTTGATTGCCCTTTTGCGTTGGGTCTCCTCGATGAAGAACATGGATTTCCTCTTCTTTTAAAACACGGATGCCATAGGCTTTTGTTTCAAGATCGTTTAAAAGAAAAACACGGTCCGTCCCACAAACACCTCGCAAATTCGAAACATCAACAATCCAAGGCAAATTCGTAGCCTTGCACTTCCCATCAACAACCGGTCCCGCAACACCAAAACAAGCCTTTGAGACTTCTTTTTTTTGTTTCTGGAGAAAAATTTGGACAATCTCCTCAAGAGACTTGTGATCTGTGCTCGAAAACTTTTCCTCTGCAATCAGATCCGTTCCCTCAAAAAATGCAAGTCTCGTATTTGTCCCCCCAATGTCTCCCGCTAAAATCATCGTCTATCCTGAGCTCCTTAATTTCTTCATACCTAAGTAGCTCGTTTTTGTGTACACTCATTCTTACACCAATCAGGAGCCCTCTATGTCGCAACAGTCAAACAATGAAACAAATAAGAAAAAAGCCCTTGAGCTTGCGATCTCTCATATCCAAAAACAATTTGGAGACGGCGCGATCATGTCTCTCGGGAAACACTCGTCTGCAGGAAAGGGCATCGATACAATTAAAACAGGCGCGATCGCTCTCGATATTGCCCTCGGCATTGGAGGGATTCCTAGAGGACGAATCGTTGAAGTCTATGGCCCTGAATCCTCCGGAAAGTCAACCCTTGCAACACACATCGTCGCAAATGCCCAGAAAAATGGTGGAATTGCCGCTTACATCGACGCAGAGCACGCTCTTGATCCCGCCTATGCAGCAAAAATCGGGGTCAATATCAATGATCTCATGATCTCTCAGCCTGATAGTGGAGAAGAAGCCCTAAACATTACAGAAATGCTTGCCAGATCCAACGCAGTGGATGTCATTGTCATCGACTCTGTTGCAGCTCTTGTTCCCAGAGTAGAGCTCGAAGGGGAAATTGGGGATCAGCATATGGGTTTGCAAGCTCGAATGATGTCACAAGCACTTAGAAAGCTCACAGCAACCCTCTCAAAAAGCAACACATGCGCGATCTTTATCAACCAGATTCGTGAAAAAATTGGGGTGATGTTTGGAAATCCAGAGACGACAACAGGTGGAAAGGCCCTAAAATTCTATTCCTCCATTCGACTCGATATCCGGCGTATTGCCGGGATCAAAGGAAGTGAGGGAGCGTCCGATGTCGGCTCGCGCGTTCGGGTGAAAGTCGTAAAAAATAAATGTGCGCCGCCCTTCCAAGCAGCTGAATTTGACATCATGTTTAACGAAGGCATCTCTCATTCAGGATCTTTGGTCGATGTTGGGGTAAACATGGAAGTTGTGGACAAAAGAGGCACATGGTTTAGCTTCCAAAACCACCGGCTTGGTCAGGGAAGAGAAGCTGCGAAAGAAGAAATTAAAACAAATCCGAAACTCGCTGCCGAGATCGAAAAAATGATCTATGCAAAACTAAATCCGAGCGCTCCCAAAAAAGAAGCTTCTCCCGAGAAAGCTGGTGCGTCTACCTAGGGAGACACTGAACAACTGCTTTGTCCGGGATTCGGATCAAAAGCGCCGAAAAAGTTAATTTGGAGATCGGAATAAACTAGGGTTAGTTATTG
>CBDUSP010000069.1:0-6406 GCA_965370365.1 uncultured bacterium
AGTTACAATCTCATAGAGAGAAAACCTGATATGCCCACCATCCAATACAGGGATGGGGATAAGGTTCACAATCCCAAGATTCAAGCTAATCACAGCAAGCCAAAAAAGCGCCTCTTGAACACCGATCATCCAGCTTTGGTGCACTGCATGCACAATACCAACAGGACCACTCACATGCTTTGCATTTAAAGATCCAGAAACAAGCCCAGAGAGCGTTCTCCACGTATCTTCAGCAACGGTGGCAAATTGCTGCCAAGGAGAGGGGTTATAGCGAACTTCTCGATCTCTTAGTGATGGGATCCCAAGAACAAGTCGGTTTTGTTCCTTCTCAAGAGCATCAAAGCGTTCCTTTCTTGCTTGAGGATCTTGGATCTTTTCAACTTGTTTCTTTGATTTTTCAAATTCTTTAGCAAGTTGCGACTTTTGTGCAGACGAAAGAGGTAAATCCATAAGCGACTGGGGAACCATACGATTTAAGAGGAATAAATTCCCCGCATGGTCAACTGGATGCTCTTCCCCAATAGACGCGATAATCTGAGAGAGATCTTTTTTGTTAAAGCGATCGAACTCATCATCTGCATTTTGCCAGGAAACAGTTTTTGCAACGGATGGATCGCGGTCCACAATCGCAAGGACTCTTCGTGTTTGTAACAGCTCCAGTGCTTCATAGGCCGTCTTGATGTGAATTCCATCAACGGCAAGAATCTGATCCCCTTCTTGCAGAGGGGTAAATAAACCACATCTTTCGCAAGCTTCAAAAGCCTTTGTTTGATCCTCTTCATCGACAAAGGGAAAACGCGCCTCAACTTGCCCGATAGGGGAAAGATTATAGGGAATAAAATAAAGATCCTGAAACTTGGATTTTAGACCCGCTTCATACTGCCAGTCCCCAACCTCTGCTTTTTCAATTGCACTTAATTTCAAGTCATCGAAAGGGACGCGAGGAACCTTTGTTTGAATGATCTCATCCCCACGCTGAATCGTTAAAAAAGCACTCGACTCATTGATCAAGGCACTGAGTTGCTTCATGGAGAAGATGAGTTCCCCGTCAGCCCAAATCAAACGATCTTTTGGTTGAATGCCTGCAATGCCTGCTACATGAGCGCCTTCTTTGTGATCATAGATTAGATATTGCGCAGGAGAAAAAGCATCAATGCCAATGGTGCTCATTTTTTCCTTAATACCGGTAGGACTTAAGTCGTCATATGTCTCAAGAGTGTAGTCAAACGGCTTTTTTTCCCCTGTTCCATAATCAACTTTTTGCCCTTCAATGCGTAAATGTCCATCGTTTGTCACAGCGGCGACAAAGAGATCCTTCCTCCCCGTAAATTCTCGTCCATCGTACTTTTGAATGACATCTCCAGAACGAACCCCTTTTTCATAGAGAGCTGACTTTGGATCAACCCAGCCAATGCGGTGGGTGAACTCTGAGAAAGATTTATTCCGGCCCCCAAAAAACCAAAGACCCGTGAAGACAAGGAGTGCAAAAACAATATTTACAACAGGACCTGCGAGAGCGACCTGGATCCTTTGCCAGGGAGTTTTCCCATAAAATCCATCAGGAATATCGGAAGGTTCAACCCCCTTTTCCTTGTGCATCCCTGCGATTTTTACATAGCCACCGAAAGGAAGCATGCCAATGTGCCACTTGACTCCCTTATGTTCCCAGGTATAGATGGGCTTGCCAAAACCAATTGCAAAGGCCTCGACGCGCATCCCATTTTTCCGAGCCATAAAATAATGGCCGAGCTCATGGATAAAAACGAGGAATCCGAGTCCCAAGATGGCAAGAATGGCGTATAAAATGCTCTCAATCATAGATACTTGACTTATTTTTTGGTGAGAATAGCATATTTCAAATCTCAAGGGAAGAGAATTAGGGTAAGCGACTTAATTTAAGTGACTTGTTCGCAATCAGACCGCGAAGTCCCAAGCCCAAAAAGTAAAAAATCCCAATGAAACATACAACAATTCCGCCAGTTGACAGGGCAATATCGTAAACACTCAAGATGTGACGCGCAAGCGCAACTCCAAAAACGGAAGCGCCGATACCGACCAAAGCGCTGTAGAACAAAAGGGGTTTTAGGCGATGACAAAAAAGCCTTGCTGTCAAATAAGGGCCAACGAGAAAGCCCAAGACAAGCAAAACACCGACGGCTCGAAAAGCACCGATACAGGTCGTTGCCACAAGAAAAAGGAGGACAAATCGAAAGACTCCCGCTGGTAGGCCGAGAACTTTTGCAAAATTCGAATCAAAACTAGCTAGCAAAAATTGTCTATAAAAAAGAAGAATAACCGCCCCATTGATAAGGGCTAGAGAACCCACTCGCCGAAGATCTTTCACTGAAAGAGCATCTGCATTTCCCATAACTGACTCGATCCCTAAGTGCACATCGCGAGCAAACAGCGTGACAAAGACAATCCCCAAAGCAAAAAGGAAGGAAAAGACAAGCCCGACACTTGCATCTTCAGAAAGAGAAAACCATTTGATCAGTCCTTCTGTTAAAACAACGGTTAAAATAGAGGAAATTAAAGCCCCCAAAAGAAGATGGGAAAAATCAAAGAGAATGGCTCCTTTTAGGAGGAGAAAAGCGCTCACAATCCCTAAAAGAATTGTGTGAGAAAGGGAATTTGCAAACATCGCCATTTTCTTGAGTACTAAAAAAGGGCCGACAAGGGCGCAGCAAATGGCAATACAGCATAAAACCCCAATTTGCACCTCATCTGCAGCCAAAGTTCCAAAGTCCAAAGTAAAGAGACGCGTAAAAAGGACTTTGAAAAAAGTAAAAAAGTCTGTTCCCCAATATGGACTCATATGCGAGACCTCTCAGGGATAGGTTGCTTATGTGGATCTATCTGTGGATTTGCAAGCAACTTAGTAAGTCTTTCTTCAATATCGGGAGTTAAAATGTGCTCCATTTCTTCAGCTGTCTTATGAACTTTTTCAGAGCAAAGTTTTAGCGTATCTGCAAGGTAGAGCTCCCAAAGTCTATGCAAGCGAACAACGAGTGCCGCTTTCCTTGTTCCATCTTTTGTGAGGCAATACTTTGAAGACACTCTCTCAGCCCAACCATGTCTTTCAAGGCGTTTAAGGACAAGATGCAACGAGAAAAAAGAAATCCCAAACCTCTCATGAAGAGATCGTTTTGATAACGGTCCTTTTTTCCAAATTCCCTTTAAAATATTTTCCTCTAAACATTTAAGGCGAAAGGACCGGATTCTGAGTTTACGAAACACCAACCCTCTTTTGGGAGCAAAAAGAAGAGAGAGAAAAGCAAATGTGCCGCCGACTAAAACAATCATGGGGCCAGTCGGTGGTGCCGGAGTTCCAAGCACAGACAAGACATTTCCTAAAAAGCCGCTTAAAGCACCAAAGACAGCTGCCAGAAGAAGCATTTTATGCAAATGATCTGTGAATTGTCTTGCGGCAACCGCTGGCGCAATAATCATTCCCGACATCAAAACAAGTCCCACGCTTCGAATGCCTAAAATCAAGGACAAAAGGAGCAGCCAAAAAAGGACTCTCTCAAGGGGCTTTACACGCAGGCCAATTGTTTTTGAAAAATCGCGATCAAAGCTCATTGCCCTGATTGGATGAAATGCGAGATAAAAAACTAAACTCACAACCGTTGCGAGTGTCCCATATAAAAAGATGTGAATATCTGTCATGGTGGCTGCTTGTCCAAAAAGGAGCATCTGCACCTGGCCTGTCCAGGAAGGAAGAAGCCTTTGCATAAAGCTTATTCCAACAACCCCAAGACCAAAGAAAAGAGAAAGAACAAAACAAAGAGCCGCATCTGGGCTTATTTTCTGCTTATCTTGCAAAAAGTTGATCATCTTAAGTGCGCAAAAAGAGGAGCAAAAAGCTCCAATAAGAACGGCTAAGAAAGACCATCCTTCATAGGATGGAAAAAAAGAACCAAGAACAGACACTCCAATAACAACGCCAGGATACGTTGCGTGCGATAAAGACTCCGATAAAAGCACCTTCTTTTTTAAAAAAAGGATCACCCCAATTAAGGACGAGGCAACGCACATAAGAAGCGTTCCCCATGAGGGCGCGCGCAAAACAGGATCTGTAAAGAACTCAATTAAGCTCATAGCATTCCGCTTAAACTCTTTGCAGAAAGGGTTGCAGCTTCGTCAAAAAGCGCGTGACTCTTGCCAAAGCAAAGGCCTAAATTTTCCTTTGTGAAAACTTGGCTTTTCGGTCCTGATGCAACAAGGCGCGTATTTAAAAGAAGAACATGATCAAAGTACTCTTCTACCGTTGTTAGATCATGATGGACAACAAGAACGGTCTTCCCTTTTTCTTTTTGTTTTTTCAAAAGATCGATCATCGCTTTTTCAGATGCCAAATCAACTGCAGCAAAGGGCTCATCAAGCAAGAAAAGTTCAGCATTTTGAACAAGCGCCCGAGCAAGGAATAAACGCTGCTGTTGCCCGCCTGATAGCTGCCCAATTTGGCGGTCTTTAAAGTCCAGCATCCCAACTAATTCTAAAGCTTCAATTGCAGCTTCTTTATCTGCTTTGCGCGGTCTACCAAATAAACCAAGACGTCCATAGCGCCCCATTAAGACAACTTCAAAAGCAGTAATTGGAAAGTCCCAATCGACACATCCTCTTTGAGGAACGTAAGCAATTTTATTCTGCACTTTTGTAAACGAAGAGCTTCCCAATAGATCGATTTTTCCCGAAAGAGGGCGAATCAATTGGAGCATTGCCTTTAAAAGGGTGCTCTTGCCAGCCCCATTTGGGCCAATGACTCCAACAAGAGCACCTTTTGGAATCTGAAAAGAAACATCCCAAAGAACGGATGTTTTTCCATAGTTTACATTAAGCCCTTCCACTTCAATCATGGCGCTAAATACCTCGCTAAAATATCTGCATTTTTTTCCATCATATCAAAATAAGAAAGCCCACTCATCGAATCTCCATAGAGAGTCTCCTGACAAACACGGACATCGAGCCCAAGCTCTTTTCCAGCCGACGCAATTTTTTTGATCGAATCCCGACTTACATTTGACTCAGGAAATAAAACAGTTGTTCGATACTCTCTTACAAAGACGATCATTTTCTGAATGTCTACAGGGCTTAGCTGTCCATCAGGAGCAAGTCCTTCAGGAGCTGCGAAACGCTCATTCCAATTTGTTTCTCCATCAACAGCGAGATATGCGCGTGCGAAATAGCGAAATGCATCGTGACTTGTCAGGAGGTATCTTTTATTTGACGGGATTTGACTCAATTTAGTTTTTATATCCAAGTGAGCTCTTTCCATATTCAAGACAAGATTTGCCGCCTGCTCCCTATAGTAGGAACTCCCTTCAGGATCCATGATCGATAGCTTTTCTAAAATCGGGGGGACTGCAAGAGCCCACGTAGAAACATCCATCCAAAGGTGAGGATCAACAACAGACTCCCTTTGTAAAATCTTTTCTGGATGCCGTAAAGCAATCGCATCACCAACAGCTATTGCTTTTGGACTTGATCGGAGAAGCTCCGATAGACTCACCCCATGCTCGAGGTTAAGCCCGTTATAGAAGATGGCGTCAGCGGTTGTAATCTTTTCTCCATCCCCCTTAACCAGCTCATAACTATGAGGATCTAAATCCCCCTGGATGAGAACCCACGTTTTTACACGATCTCCCCCAATTGCAGAGACTAAGTCTCCGATTTGGGCAGTTGTGCAAAGAATTCTTACTTCCCTAGAATCCTGCATCCAATTTTTGAGAGCAAGCCCCCGATGCCTGCCCCCGGAACATCCAACGAGCAAAAAAAGCAAGAAAACTATTGAAAAAAACTTTTTGAACCAAGCCATATCAGTAACATTCTAGAAGAAAGATCGATTAGAGAGTAACAAAAATATGAAAAAAGAAAAACAGAGTTCTTGCAAAAAATACTCCAACCTTTTACAATCCTCAATTAAATCTATTAATCAGGGTTTGAACAGCAAATCCCCCATAGAGAATTTTAGGATGGTAATTACATGAGTACTGCACAAAAAGTAAAAGACGTTGAAGAAGTAATTGTGAAGGCAATCAAAAGGATTGGCGCTAGCAAGGAGAATGAACTCTGCAAATATCTCCCCATGGACAAGGATTCTGGGGGCGGCTATATGCATCACTTCACTTTAAAGAAGATGAAAATCAAGCAACCTAAAGAGCTTGCAGCGATCATCGATAAGTATGTCGTTCAGGTAGATAGACCCACGATCATCGCTCCAAAGCAAAGAGCGCCTCGCGGCTCTCGCAAGCGTAGAGACCATCTCAACTTTACCCGTAACCAGCTAGAAAGGATGCTTAGCATCGCACGCCTTGCTGGGGATAAAGAAATTATTACAGTTTTGAGCCCAAAGAAATCTCTTGCGTCTTACAAAAGAGAGCTCATCCAGTCGATCCGTCACAAC
>CBDUSP010000070.1:0-5925 GCA_965370365.1 uncultured bacterium
ATCTGGTGGCACGATCACTAGCTTGAGCATTTCAGGGGGCACGTTTAGCGGTATAAACAGCAGTGGTACGGGATCTAGTAGAGGGATTAATGTAAATCCATCTGGTGGCACGATCACTAGCTTGAGCATTTCAGGGGGCACGTTTAGCGGTATAGACAACAGTGGTACGGGGTCGAGTAGCGGCATTAATATAGAACCAAGCGGTGGAACGATCACCACTTTAAGTATCTCAGGAAGCACGTTTAGCAGCATAGACAATCAGAGCACGGGGTCGAGTAGAGGCATTAATGTAAATCCATCTAGTGGCACAATTAGCACTTTGAATGTACTGGAAAATACGTTCACTGGTATCGATCTTAGTGGTTTTAGTCAGGGTTTTGTTTACGATAACGAATTTCCTGGAGACGTTTTTCTAAATGTTTCTGAAAACACTTTCAGTGGGGTGAATAGTAATTTCCTAAATAGTGGTTATGCAGTTGAGATTTTAATTGGTGCAGACATGCCATGTTTAAAGTTTGCAAACAACACGGCAACGCCTACAAGTATTCCTGCTCCATATTCCTTTGAGATTCTTGGAGGAACATTGAATAGGACGTCTGACTCAACTGGAAATGTAGGTACAATTACTACATCGGGCAGCGTGGGCGCGCCTGGATCCTGCTCTCAATAGGGTTCTCCCCATTTCGCATTTCTGCTTTTGCTGTAGAGGTCTTTGTCCTTTCGGGAAATGGTTTTTTCGACATTTGTTCCATCTGTCGTGCAAAGATTGAGTTTGACAAAACCGGAACCTTTAAACGGATGGCGTAAGATGCGATCATGGCCTTGCTCTCTTAGGTGTCTAGACACGATCAAGTAAGAAAATTTCTCATCCTCAAACCCACGTGACCCTTCTTTTAAAAAGCGATGGAGTTTTGTTCTTTCCAATCGTGTTGAAAAATGACACCAGTTCCCCTCTTTTAAAGGACATGGCTTTGCATGAGGACAGGGAGCGAGGATGTGGCCTCCGTTTTCTAGAAAAAACGCGCGCGCTTTGAGAATGGTCTGATAACCGGCGGGAGTTCCGGGCTCGATGATTGCTATCAAAGATATATTGGATTCCCAAAGCTTTTCTAAAAGGGGCGCAAGGGGCTTAATTTCTCCAAGCGCGTAGGATGCAATACAAAGGTCTGCCTTTGGAAAGCTTTCCATTTTTTTAAGGTCCCCGCAGATCCACTCATGCTTTTTGTCTAAAAGCTGCTTTCCAAGCGCAATTGCCTCCCTACTTTTTTCAATAAGAATTGCTTTGGATGGGTTAACTGCAAGTGTTGCAGTTGCGGGACCCGCTCCCAGATCAAGGAGTGTATCGCATTGAAAGTCGGGTAGTTGTTTCAAAACTTCTTTAACCGCTGCATACGTTGCGGGAAAACGGACGCCAAGATAGGCAAGTTTTTTTGCATCGTCTGCAAAGATCGGATCGGAGGTGTTTTTTGTTTTATAGGATGAAGAAAGCGCGCTCCTTGCTTTTTTTAAGACGGAGGGAGGCATCTGTTTTAAGATCAGATCAATTTTGGTTTGCAGGGGCTCAGGCAGCGTCATGATTCTTGTGAAGCCAAAGAGAAGCCCCTCCAATAGCTAGAGCACAAGCCGCGATTAAAAAAGGCGCGTGCAGAGACCACTTAAAAGACATTCCGCCAATTACAGAGGCGATGCTGATTGCAAGTGATTGAATCGACTGGCTAATGCTCAAGATTTTCCCCTGCATTCTCTCTGAGGCAAGATCGGAGATAATCGAGGTACAAAGCGGCCAGATAATCCCTCCAGCAATCACAGCAGCTCCGAGCACCGCAAGCATGTTGTATAAGTTCTCAGGATAACTCACATACGCCACTAAACCAGCGCTAATAAAAAGAAAGCTCTTAAGTGTGAACGATTTAGAAAAAACAAGAAGAAGCCATTGCTTGAGCTGTCCCGAACCTACTGCCCAAAACACACCAATAAAGAAAGCCAAATCGCCAATTCCGGAACTTGTAAAGCCATATCTGTGGATTACGTCGACAGGGGTGAATTGAAGCAGGATGGTCCAGGCGAAGATGAATAAAAAGTACACACCGTACATGTTGTGAACTTTTTTTAAATCAAGTGCGGATTTTATGTTTTGAAAGCTGGAAAGAAGAGAAAATGGTTTCCTTTTGTGAGAGCGCATCGTTTCTGAAAATCCAAAGAAGACAAGGAGAAAGTTCAGTGCGCAAAAAACACTTGCAACCCATAGAGGAAGATCAAAAGAAAACGCAGGGTTTAGTGTTTTGTCGGAGAGTTTGCCTCCGATAAAAGCACCGATAACAAAAGAAGCGCCTGCAAAGGCGCCAAAGTAGCCAAAGTTTTTTGATTTTTCTAATCGGCTTTTACTTAAATCTGAAACAGCAGCAAGACAAACCGGCCCGTTACTTGCAAAGACCCCGGTAATGAATCTTCCAATAAACAAAAAGAGAAGGTTGTAGTGTGGCAGACTCAAGGCAGTGATCACAAGGCCGAGAAAGATGCAGGGAATTGTTAGAAGAAGCGTTTTTCTTCTTCCAAAGCGATCAGCATAATCGCCGATCAGTGGTGCTCCCAAAAACTGTCCAAAAGAAAACGCCATTAAAAAGAGACCAAGCATCGTCGTTCTCTCCCCCATTGTCACGTTGGAAGAAAAGAGAAGATTTTGACCATCTAGAAAGTAAGGAGCAAAGATCGGAAAGACAATCGACCAGGAAAGGTTGTCGACAAAAAAACTTAAAAAAGCAGCGAGAAGAGAGAGTCTAGGTCTCTGCTTCATTAGTACTCCAGTTGATTTCTTGATTGTAGTGGGCCTTTAAAAAGGCATTTGTTTTGGAAAAATGCTTACACCCAAAAAATCCCGTATACGCTGAAAAGGGAGACGGGTGTGGCGATGTAAGGATAAGGTGTTGAGAGTTTTCTCCAATTTTAACCTTATCAAAGGCAGATCTTCCCCAAAGCATAAAGACAATGGGCTCTTTTTTTTCGCAAAGAAGTTTAACAACGTGGTCCGTAAAGGCTTCCCAGCCTCTTCCAAAGTGGGATTTGGGTTCTCCTTGTTGAACAGAAAGCGTTGCATTTAAAAGCAAAACGCCTTGTTTTCCCCAAGAGACCAAAGAGCCATGTGTTGGCGCAGGTGTTCCCAGATCGTCATGAAGTTCTTTAAAAATGTTTTTTAAAGAAGGTGGAGGGGTAACTCCTCTTGCAACGCTAAAGCAAAGCCCTTCAGCTTGGCCTGGGCCGTGGTAAGGATCTTGGCCCATGATAACAACCTTTACCTTGTCAAATGGCGTTAGTGAAAACGCATTAAAAAGGAGGTTCATCGGAGGATAGACGGGAATCTTTGATGCAATTTCTTCTTGAAGAAACGTTTTTAGCTCCTTCATGTAGGGCTTTTCAAGCTCGTCTTTAAGACATTCTTTCCAGGATGGATCCATGGGATTTATTTTCCCGCATTGACAGAAAGAAAGAAAGGAGAATAAAATCAGCCCTTATCACAGGAGATTCCGATGCAAGACTTGTCTGAAAATAACTTGATTCGATTTACAAACATCAGTCGAAAGAAAGGGGTGATTTACGCCAATTTCAAGGTAAGAGGGCTCCGCAATGGGGTTATATTGAGCGCATCTGTTTCTGTGGATATTACTGCGGTTGATCTGGATCAAGGAGATTCTTTAGAAAAAATCATTGAAGAGTGCTCCCGTCACGGTCTCAAAGAGTTTAAGAAAGCGGAGTTTCATTTTGAGGGGATTTCTGATCCTAAAGAAGTGCATTCAAAAATCGATACCCTCGCGAGCTTCAAAAGCTCTTAATCGTTTCTATCTGGGTGTAGCGCAGCTTGGCTAGCGCGCTTGCATGGGGTGCAAGAGGTCGGAGGTTCAAATCCTCTCTCCCAGATTTTTTTCTAGCATCCCCTTAAGAAGAGGGAGGCCGTTTTGTTTAATCTTTCCTTGCTTAGGTTCTCAAGCACTTCCTCATCTACTTCCGTCGGATCAAAGAACTTAGAGTTAGTTAGAAGAGGCCCACATACTCGCTTTTGAACATTGGCATCAAAGCTTTTTTCGGGGTCATCCTTTTCATATAAAATCATCGTATTTTTATCCCCCTGATGGAAGCGGACGCTTTTTTTGCTATCGGCAGCAGCTATGTGGTTTTGTTTTTTTTCCAGAGCGCTCGTCAGGGGCGTGGTTTTAAATATCTGGTTTTTAAATATCTGATATTCACGTATTCGCTTCATGGCATCAAAGTACTCACCCCTTTCTTGAGCAATCAGAGACATCACTCTTGTATTATCAGTCCTCGTGCTACTGTTTATTAACATATTAGTCCTACTATAAAAGCTCTTTTTAGTAATTATAATAGCACATCAGAAATATTTTTTCAAACAGTAAATTGATGTGTAATCGCCCTGTACAGGACAAAAATCTTATACCTGGCTACAACCTGTTGGCTTACAATAGCTTAGGCACCAGGTTTTTCGAGAGGTGGGTATGAGCCTGCTTGGAGACTCCCTTCCCTTTTTTATTTGGACCCGCGTGATAAGCTGGCCAATTTTCATTCAGAGGTAGATCATGTCAGGTTTTTTCTTACCGCTAGTCGCTTTTTCCATGGGTTTTTCCATGACATGTTTTGCTCAGCAGCTTCCTAAAGGCGGAGAAAAGAATCCTGTTGAAAATCTGACGCTAGAAGAAAAAATAGGTCAGCTTTTCATGGTCTGTTTTAAAGGGGAAACAGCTAACGAAAATGCACGCACTCTTGTTCAGGACACAAAAGTGGGTGGAATTATCTACTACAACTGGGCTAATGGGCTTTCTTCTCCAGAGCAGGTACGCGATTTAAGTAAGAATCTTCAAAAACTTGCGCAGATTCCCCTACTCATTGCCGCGGATCAAGAAGGGGGACGTGTTGCGCGGTTAAAAGGAGATGGATTCACAAAATTTCCTCCAAACCTAGAAGTAGAGTCCCCACATCATGCAGGAGAAATCGCCTATTCCATAGGACAAGAATTACGGGATGTTGGAATCAACATGAATCTAGCCCCTGTTGTTGATGTAAACAGCAATCCGCAAAATCCAGTGATCGGAAATCGCTCTTATGGGGACTCTCCGGAGAGTGTCGCGGCATGTGCAAGAGAAGCGCTTGAAGGATATAAAAAAGTTGGGGTCATTTCGACGCTTAAGCATTTTCCAGGCCATGGAGATACATCGGTTGATTCACACGTGGGTCTTCCCGTTATTCACAAGTCGATGGAAGAGCTTGAAAAAACAGAACTTTTCCCATTTAAAGAGCTTGGCAAAGTGGCTAATGCAATCATGACCGCGCACATACTTGTTCCTTCTTTTGATGAAGAGTTTCCTGCAACACTTTCGGAAAAGACATTAAGTTATTTAAGAGAAAAAATTGGGTTTCAGGGAGTTATTGTTGCTGATTCTCTTGTCATGCAAGGAGTGCTTGATAAAGCAGGCAGTGTGGAAGAAGCCGCGATTCAAGCAATCAATGCGGGCTGTGATCTTTTGATATTCGGTGGCAGACGTTTGAACGAAGAGCAGCAAGAACTCAGTACTGCTGAGATCCAGCAAATCCATCAAGCGGTTGTAAAAGCTGCTTTACATGGTCGCATTCCAATGGAAAGGATCAACGATGCGGCCCAAAGAGTTCTTTCTTTGAAAAATTGATCCCCTCCCTTTATAAGGAATTTTTGGGGAGAATCTATGAGCACTACAGAAGTTGCATGGCCAATTCTCATCATATCAGGCCAGTTCAATGAACCAAATGATGAAGGGTTTCGCTTGCGAGAGCTTGAAGAGGAGCTCATCAATAATCAACACTGCAAGATGATTCCATCTTTAACCTCTGACGATGGTTACAAAATCTTTCGCTGAAGGGCCGATTTTGGCTGCGTCGGGTTCG
>CBDUSP010000071.1:0-5857 GCA_965370365.1 uncultured bacterium
AATTGATCAGTGTCTCCTTAAACCCTAGCAAAGGGACAAGCCCCTTTGCAATCCCCTGTTTTCTTATGACGAAAAAAATCCTTATCGGAGCACATACATCTGCAGCAGGAGGAGCCCCCAATGCTCTTTTGGAAGGTGCTAAAATTGGCGCCACAACAATCCAACTCTTCACAAGCAACCAGAAGCAATGGAATGGAAGAAAAATCTCCCAAGAAGAAATCAAACTTTGGGAACGGACGCTTGATGAGACAGGAATTGAGAAAGTGATGAGCCACGATAGCTATCTGATTAATCTCGGATCCCCAGATGCAGCGCTTCGAGAAAAAGGGAAAAAAGCGTTTAGAGAAGAAATTGAAAGATGCCACCTTCTCAAACTTTCGTATATGAACTTCCATCCAGGAGCTGCAACGAAAGCAAGCGAAGAAGAGTGTCTTGATAAAATCGTAGAAAGCCTCCTTGAAATGGAGTCTCTTGTAGACAAAGGCTCCACAAAGCTGCTTTTAGAGACAACGGCCGGTCAAGGAACAAGCGTTGGACACAAATTCGAGCATCTCGACTATATCATCAAAAACACGCATCGAAAACTTCCAATCGGCGTGTGTATTGACACCTGCCATATTTTTGTAGCAGGCTACGACATTCGAACAGAAGCTGCTTGGGAAAAAACATTAAAGGAATTCGATGATGTGATTGGACTTAAATACCTCATGGCATTTCATCTCAATGACTCTCAAAAAGATATCGGATCTCGAGTCGATAGACATGCATCTTTAGGACATGGGAAAATTGGAATGGACGCTTTCAAGTTTCTTATGAAGTCAAAAAAAACGCGCGATTTGCCTAAATATCTAGAGACCCCTGAGGGGCCGCCTGTTTGGGAAAAAGAGATCGAACTCCTTAAGAGGGCAGGGAAATTGCATGAGAATTTTTGAAAGCCCTGTTGACAAGGAATTCTTTGTAACTGTGTAGTTTGTGGTTTTTTCAGGTTTATTTAAAAATTGAAAAATCTTGTCGCTGTCCCGCGAGATAACCGCTATACTTTCTTCATCTCTGTTAGAGAGAATCAGAGACGTTGTTTTTGGACACTTCTTGTTCGAGAAGAAAGAAAATTTTAAGTAAATTACGCGATTGTACATAAGGACCTGCATTTCCTTATTTAGAGGTTCTATCGTGTTTTTTGACGTATAAAATTTTCTAGCTATCGGGTTAACCCATTTTTTTAGGATTCCATTGCGATCGATTTCCAGATAGAAAAATATTTATATAAATGTTTTTTAAGGACTTCGGTATAGTTGTTCATGCTATGAAATCTTCTTGTAAACAGTTAGAACAATCCTTACAGTGGCTTCTTGCTGAAAATCAAAGAGTGAAACAGCTCCAAATTTCATTTCTACCGATCAAAAAAATGCCAAAAAATATTGATATGAGAAAAGTTTCATGATAGAGCCTGATAACCGTAGGCGATACAGCAAGTCTATCAAAGTTGTTTTACTAAGTACATTTAAAGATAAGAAGATTCGGCACAGCTTCTTTTGGTCTATTTTGGGATTGATCATTGGGGCTTTTGCGAACCTTTGCATTCCTCTTATTTTGAGAGAACTTGTTGAATCCTTTTCCTCCAAATCTTCTTTCGTTATCACAATGATTTTATTTAGTTACGGTCTCATTTGGATCGTCAACCAGGCTTGTCTTCATGTTCGTGCTCTTTTGACTCACCGAATAGAACAACGCATCTCCTTTGTGTTGGGGATTAAGATTCTGTCCCATCTTTACGGAATGTCCTACAGCTATTTTCTAAATCAAAAGCCTGGCGCTTTAACGAGCACAATTCGAAAGGCCCAGTATAGTGTCCCAAGTATCGTACTTGGGTTGTTTTTTCATGTTCTTCCAACACTCTTGGAGTTTTTGTTTGTCATCACTTTGATTACGGTCTCTTACCCTTTCTTCTACAGTCTTTTAATGGTGGGAATTCTGGTGCTTTTTTGTTTTTTTACCACCTTTTCGGCAAAATCGTCTTTAAAAGATCGAGAAAAAGCAAACGAAGTGGAGAGAAACGTAGATGGGATTGTTTCTGATTGGTTGTCAAATTATGAGGCAGTTAAGGTTTTCGGAAAAAGAACGCTAGCGATTCAAACTTGCGAAAAGGAGCTGAAAAAGAGAGAATCTGCTGAAATAGCTTTCATGACAAAATATATCTCTTCACACTTAGGCCAATCCTTAATCCTCGGTATTGGGTTTTCAGCTTTGACCTATTTCGTTGGACAAGGAGTCCTCCAAAATACTCTTACCGTGGGCGATTTTGTTCTTTTTAATGGGTATATTCTGCAATTTGTGATCCCTATCGGGGTTTTAGGGCAAATATTTCAGAATATTAAGAAAGGAGTTGCCGATATGAAGGGGGCAATGGATGTTTTGTCAACTCAAAGCGAGGTCATCGAATCTCCTCATCCCCTTACCATGTCTGGGGAGCGTTTTCAAATTTCGTTTGAAGATGTGTGTTGTAGATCCAAAGACCGCGTCATTCTCGAACATATTTCCTTCAAAATAGGACCAGAGGAGACTGTATTGATCGTTGGTCCAACAGGGGCTGGTAAATCGACGATTGCAAAGTTGCTCTTGCGGCTGTATGACCCCACAGAGGGAAACATCTTTGTTAATAAGACGAATATAAAACAATTCTCTTTTGAATCTTTGGCAGAAACGATTGCTTGGGTTCCTCAGGAAGGATACCTGTTGAATGATAGTATTGAAAACAATTTGCGTTTTGTTTGCCCTAACGCTCTATCTAAAGATATTGAGAGGGCGCTGGATCATGCACATCTTCTCAAGTTCGCCAAAAATCTACCCAAAGGGTTGAACACGATTGTTGGGGATCGAGGTCTAAAATTATCTGGAGGGGAAAAGCAGAGGATTTCTCTTGCTCGACTTTTTCTTAAAAAACCTAAAATCTGCATTTTTGATGAAAGCACCTCATCATTGGATAAGGATACGGATTTAATTATCCAAGATAATATTAAAGAATTTTTACCCCAGAGCACCAAAATTATTATTACTCACCGTCCTTTTGTGGCCTACGAGGCTGATCAGATTATAGAGATTAAAAAGGATCAAGTTTTGCGAAAAAAAGGCTTTCCTTGGAAGCCTCTTGCGCGCAATTTATAGAAGGGTTGTATTTACCCTTCCAAAAACCCCATCAAATCCTGAACTCCTAGTACAACTTTTAAACTCCGAGAAAATCAATGTAGCTCAAGCAACCCCGTCAACTTGGGATCTCTTGCGAATGTGGGGATGGAAAGGGAACCCAACCTTGACTCTCCTATCAGGAGGAGAAATTTTAAGCAAACCATTAGCTAAGTATCTATCCCAATCTTGCAATACTTTATGGAATTTATATGGTCCGACTGAAACCATTGTCTGGGCTAGTGCAAAAAAAATAACGTCCGAATGCAAACAAATCACAATAGGAAGGCCCCTTAAAGAGGTTCAGTTTTTAGTAAGAGATGAGCAAGGTCGCGAACTTCCCCCAGGAGAGAAAGGCGAGCTTTATATCTCAATAAAAAACTTAACGCGCGGCTATCATAACAGACCTGAGTTGAAAGCTGCAAAATATGTAACTCTCGATAAAGCACTCTATTTCAGGACTGGTGATTTAGCGATTAGGTTAACTGATGGCGATCACATTCTCTGCGGGAGGATCGACCGCCAAGTAAAGATTCGGGGCAATCGCATTGAACTCGAAGAAATAGAGAATGAACTCCTTAAAATCGAGGAAATTCAAAAAGTCGTTGTGCAATGGATAAGAAACCCCAAACAAGAGCTTGTTGCATTCTGGAGTACAATCCCGAGAATTCTTGAGAGACTCAGCGAAAAGGAGTGGGCAAAGTCCTTTCGGAAACAGCTGTCTGCAGAACTGCCACGATTTATGATTCCCAATAAATTTGTCTATGTGAAATCCTTCCCGTTGCTTACAAATGGGAAAGTCAATCTAATGGAATTTGCGAAGTGCAATCGATAATGCTTCTGTTTGAATCAGAGCATTAGAATAAACCATGAAGTGTGGGCAGCGTTGATCTAACATCACCCACACCCTTCAATTAGCAGCAGAAAAAAGAAATACTAGGTACCGTTATAGTTTCTCCCTCTCCACTAGAAGGCGTATTTGCCGATTGCTCGGACATTTCAATTCCAAGATCATACTGATCCACAGTCTTGTCTTCTTCTTTTTCGCGAAGATTTGCATTTTTAGCGTTCATAAAAATCTCCTTAACTTTACAAGTTTAAGAATAGAAAACTCCTTGGGGAACCGTCTCTCCAAGGAGATGCTACGAAGTGTATCGAATTCCAGAGTTATTTAAAATTTTTTTTACTCTTTTTCACAGAAGAAGACTTGTCTGCAGAAGGAAATTTTTTGAGTAGGCAATTCCCAAGCTTTAAGCAGGAACGGTGCTCGAGAAATAAGTAGAAAAAATAAAATCAGGTCCTACGTGGAGAAAATTGAGGTCATTTGATAAATAGTATGTTCCCCTTTTAAAGAATGGAACCTTATCCTTTTTGCTGTTAGAATTCGCCTTTCTTTGCTTTTAAATTGGGCAAAGTTGATCTGCTTTAGGGGGTAAGAATGTCAGTCTGTGTATCCAACGCAGATAAAGTAATGCTTGTTAAGAGTCTTGCCGACCGTTTGTCTGACCCAAAGAACATGCTTAGGAAGCTTTCAGAAGCTTCAACCGGACTTGAGCCTCACATGTCCATACCGTGGAAGCCTCTTTCGCTTGCCCACGGATACCCTGGGCTTTTGCTTTTATTTGCGACTCTAGACAAGATTTATCCCACAGAATCCTGGGATTGCATCACCCACTTGTATGTCTTAAAAGTCAAAGAAACCATTGAAGAAAATGGAATTAAGGATTTGTCCCTCTTCACAGGGCTTGCTGGGGCTTGCTTCGCTCTCCAAAAGGCTTCAAAAGAAGGTACTCGTTACCAAAAAATGCTGGAAAAACTTTGCTCTTCCTTGTTTTCTCGCGCAAGAAGCCAATATGTTGATCCATTGTCCTCGTGCATTAAGACGCATCACGCTGCACCTCCCGATCTTTATGACCTCATTTCAGGAATTTCAGGTATTGGAGCTTTTGCTATACATTATGCCTCTAAAGAGGCTTTGGAATTCTCAAAAGAAACCTTGAATCTATGCGTTTATTTTGGGGATAAGATGCAAGTAGGAGAAGAGAAACTCCCCGGATGGTTTGTCCCCTGTAAACACCTAAATCCAGTCGAGCAAAGATTTTATCCTGAGGGAAATTTCAACTTGGGAATTGCTCACGGAGTGACCGGGATTCTTGCTTTCTTGTCTGCAGCAGCCTTGCGCGGAATTGTCGTCGAAGGCCAGATGGAAGTAATCAACAAGCTTGCAAACTGGGTCTACTCGAGAAGAAAAGAGAAAGATAACACCACTTTTTGGTGTACTAGGGCCTCCTTGGAAGAAACTGGTCCTCGAGATGAGTCTGGTTATCGGGAAGTGCCTCGAGAAGGATGGTGTGACGGTTCTGCCGGGATTTCTAGGATCCTTTTTCTTGCAGGAAAAGCATTGAGAAATAGAGAACTCCAAGACTTGGCAACCAAAGCGTTTATTTCTATCTTTCAACGCATCAAACTTGAAACAGCCTTTGAATCCCCGACCTTGTGTCATGGGCTTTCTGGTTTTCTTCTAATCACCTCCCTGATGATTCGAGACACTCAAAATAAAGAACTTAAAGATTGGCCAAGCCTCATAGAGAACCGCCTGCTTACATTTTATCAAACCGCATTCCCTTTTGGATTTAAAGATCGGGAATACTCAGCTAAAGATCCATTCGAGGGGAAA
>CBDUSP010000072.1:0-5726 GCA_965370365.1 uncultured bacterium
GGAAAAAAGTTTATATTCCTGCCACCGCGTCAGCGGTGATCCTGCCGGCGTAGCCGATCCTGTTTTTTCTAAAATTTCAATGCAATTTCCCTAAGGCGAATGAATTGATCAGTGGCTAAGCCCACATCTCCTCAGTAGCCTGAACAGGGGGAGTATCGACAAACCGCCAAAGGGGAAAGGCGATCTCATCTTCATCATTGAGGAGTACGGGCCCTTGGATATTAAGTATGAAGCCTTCTTCACTCCGATTGTAGATAAGCTTTGCTTGGATGGCATATTGAGCATCTGTTTTAACAATACAACTTTTAACGATAAATCTGTCACTTGACTCCCCAGGTAATTCTGAGACAGATATGCCCGTTATTGATGTAGCTCCGATCTCTTTCAGCCACTTTAGCATTTGAGGATCGTTTTTGATCTCTTCGTGTATTAAAGATCCTTTGGGATCAAAAAACTCAACTCTGAAAGTTTGTGGTCCGCACACTTTCTGCTCGTGGGTGTAGACAATGCTTACATCGATCTTTTGTGAAGTATTTGTTTCAACCGTGTACTTACCCATAGCAGATTTGTAGATTCCTGCTATCTGAGCATCGATACTTTTCAGATATTTTTGGAGATCAGGATCATTTTCGATCGCATCTAGTTCTCTAATCTCTTGATATTCAGGGGCTAAAGCTTGCAGCTCCATGAAAACTCCTAGTTGTTTTTAAGAGCAGATAAGATATCCTTAAATACTTTGTTTTTTTCTTGGCCGCCGTTAACTGTAAAAAGGTCGCCGGGTCTTTTTTTGTAATACTTAATTAATGGCTCTGTCTCGCTTTGGTAGATCTCCAAGCGATTTAGAAGCGTTTCTTTGGTGTCATCAGGCCTTTGAAAAAGAGATCCATTACACGTGCCACAGAGCTCATCCTCTGGCGGGTTGTACTTTTTGTGGTAGGATTTTCCGCACTCTTGGCAAACGAGGCGTCCACAGATTCTTTCGATTAAGAGAGGCTCGTTTGTATCGAGGACAAAGGTGAGAAACTTGTGAGTGGAACCAAGCTTTTTATCGAGAGTCTCTGCTTGAGCAGTCGTTCTAGGAACTCCATCGAGAATCACTCCTTTGGAACAATCAGGATCTTTTAACCTCTTGAAAAACATTTCAAGAACTACCTCATCTGGGACAAGGTTTCCGTGATTGATGAATTTTTGGGCTTCTTTGCCGATAGGGGTGTGCTCGCGGATGTTCTCTCGAAACAAGTCTCCTGTAGAAATATGCGGAACCTGCAGATGATCACTTAAAATCGATGCAAGTGTTCCTTTCCCAGACCCAGGAGCGCCGAGAAGGATGAGAACAAAAGGCGTTGCAACCTCAGGCAATGCTCGATGTTTCTGATTGACTGCGATTCCTGTCATGAAATAAACTCCAACAAAACATTTTATCTTATTCTTGTCTATATATCAAGGAGATCTTTATCTATGCTTTTTGCTTGTATTTCGCGTCCCGAATTATTACAAAATCTTGAAAAAGTATATGGAGTTGAGCTCCGTTTGGATCTGTTTCCTTCTTTAGAGGTGGAGAAAATCAAGGAAATTTTAGAGAAGCACCTTTGCATTTTTACACTTCGAAGTTCCTCTCAAAGTGAAGAGGAGAGGGAAAACAAAATTCTCGAGATGCTTCGGCTAAACCCTCCTTTTTTTGATCTTGAAGGGGATATGAGAGAAGAATTTTTAATGCATGTGATCAGCACGTATCCTAAGACGAAATTTATCCTCTCCTATCACAACTTTGAGAAGACTCCTGAAAATTTAGATGAAATCTATCGCTCGATGGTTCGATTCCAAGCCTTTGGATATAAAATAGCAACAATGACCCTCTCGACAAATGATGCTTTGCGCATGCTTATTTTCTCTAGAAAGCACGCAGATTTAAGTGCCATTTGCATGGGAGAAAAAGGAGAGTTTGCACGGGTTCTTGGTCCTGTTTTTGGCAATCAAATTAACTACGGTTCTGTAAATAATCAAGAGAAGGTAGCCCCAGGCCAGCTTTGTATATCCGATATGCTACGCATTTATCGCTATAACAAGTTAGAAGAAAAAACCGCGCTTTATGGTCTGATTGGTGACCCGATAGAAAAGAGTCAAGGACACATCCATCATAACGGAGTTTTTACTCAAGAAAAGACAAACGCTCTCTATGTCAAGATGGTCCTTCGCAAAGAAGAGTTAGCAGAGTTTTTTCCTCTTGCTAAAGAAGCTGGTTTTCAGGGCTTAAGTGTTACCATGCCATTAAAAGAGGCAATTGTTCCATACATTGATCAATCAGATAGTCATGTTGAGGGTTGCAAAGCCTCAAATACTCTGCGCTTTAAAGAGGGGAAGATCTTGGGAACGAACACAGATGGTAAAGGAGCTGTAGATGCCATTGAGAAAAGGGGAAGCATTAACGGTAAAACAATGGTCATCATTGGCGCTGGAGGCGCTGCGCGTGCAATTGCGGTTGAAGCACAAAACAGAGGCGCAAAGGTAGTGATTGTCAATCGCACAGAGGATAAAGCAATTGCTCTTGCCAAAGAGTTAGGGTGCGAGGTTGGGAAGAGTCCTTGTTCATGTGATATCCTTGTCGGTTGCACACCAAGTAGCTTAGAGGTAGGCAAAGAGTGGATTGCACGGGCCACTCTTGTCATGGATATTACATATGCTCCTAAGCAAACCCCATTTCTCCAGGAAGCCTTGCAAAAGGGGCGTGAGGTCATTTACGGAGAAGAGATGTTTGTCAATCAGGCGCAGTTACAGAGAAAGTTTTGGTTTTCATGAAAGTCCATATGGGAAGAGGGCTGCTCTCACGGATCTGCTCCGAAGTTGAAGGAAACTCTGTTGTTGTTACAAGTGAGAGGCTTAAGAATCTCTATGGGGAAAATCATATCATCATTCCCAATGACAAATCTCAAGCTACCTATGAAAAAATCCATAAAGAGCTTTTTCAAAGAGGGTATGGGCGCGATACAACGTTGATCGCAATTGGCGGGGGAACGATTTTGGATGTAGCTGCATTTGCAGCATCTACGTATATGCGGGGGATTCCTCTTGTTTTGGTTCCAACAACTCTTTTAGCAATGGTGGATGCGTCCATTGGTGGTAAGACAGCAATCGACACGCCGCTTGGAAAAAATTTGGTTGGGAGCTTTTATCTTCCGAAAGCGGTTGTTACGGATTTTGATCTGCTCGACACCCTTCCTGAAGAAGAGAAAATAAATGGGTTTTTTGAAGTGCTTAAAATGGGACTTATTTATGACGCCTCGCTTTGGGGGCAGGAAATTTCAGATGCGCTTCTTACACGAGCAATTAACGCAAAAATCGAGGTGGTTGAAAAAGATCCAAAAGAAAAGGGGCTTCGTCGCATCTTGAACTTTGGACACACCATCGGCCATGGTCTTGAAAAAATCGGGGAGGGAATGAGCCATGGAAGAGCCGTTGGTTTAGGCTGTATCGCAGAGTCGCATTTAAGCATGCAGCTTGGGTTTCTTGATAAAAGCTGTTTCGAAAAAATCGAGGCGTTTTATCAGCAGTTTTCGTTAGCGTTGCCTGTAGGATACTCTCGGGAAAAACTCATTGAAAAAATGCAGCTCGATAAAAAGAAAAAGGGAGGGCTTTTGCGCTCCGTGTTCATTGATAAAATTGGGCATGCGCTTCCCTTCGATGGAGAGTATTGCTTTACACTTGGAGAGAAAGCGATTGGCGTCACACTCGACTATCTAGAGAGAAATTATGAAAATTGAACCCTCCAAACTTCGAAGCTCTTTGAAACTACCCCCTTCAAAGTCACACACATTAAGAGCCATTCTCTTTGCGGCCCTTGGCACGGGAGTGTCGCGAATTGAGAATTTCCTCAAATCTCCCGATACAGATGCGATGATCCTGGCGCTTACCAAAATGGGTGCGCGGATTTCTGTGAGTGAAACTATGTTGGAGATTGAAGGGATAGATGGGAAACCAAAGACTCCAGATGATGTAATTGATTGTGGAAATTCTGGCCAAGTGCTTCGCTTTGTCGGGGCCATTGCGGCTCTTTGTCCCGGATACACGATTTTGACAGGAGATGCGTCCATCCGCTCGAATCGCCCTGCACTGCCTCTTTTAGATGGATTAAATCAGCTAGGGGCCTCCGCATTCTCGAGTCGAGGAAATGGGCATGCCCCCTTGTTAATTAGTGGGCCCATTACAAACAATTTTGCAGAAATTGAGGGGGAAGATTCACAGCCAGTTTCTGGCCTTTTAATTGTATCTGCATTTGCGCCCCACCCAATCCGCCTAAAAGTAAAAAATCCCGGAGAAAAACCGTGGGTTGGACTCACTCTTGATTGGTTTTCTTGGCTTGGGATTCCTTACAAGGCATCGAACTTTACAGAGTATTTTATGGAAGGCTCTGCAAAAATTGATGGATTTGATTACACAGTTCCAGGCGATTTTAGCTCCGGCGCCTTTCCCATTGTCGCGGCATTGATTACAAATTCAGAGCTCAAGATCGAAGGTATTGATATGCAAGATGTTCAGGGAGATAAAGCAGTGATACCACTGCTTGAAAAAATGGGCGCGAAATTCACAATCGATGGAAAAACGCTCTTTGTTCACAAAGGATCGTCTCTTAAAGGAATGAAAATTGATGTGAATGATTTTATCGATGCATTGCCTATTTTGGCAGTAGCTGGATGTTTTGCTAAAGGAAAAACAGAAATTGTCAACGGCGCAATTGCGCGAAAAAAAGAATCAGATAGGATTGCATCGATTTGTTCCGAGCTAAAAAAAATGGGAGCAAAGATTGAAGAGACTCCTGATGGGCTGATTGTTTATCCATCTACTCTTTGTGGGGCTGAGGTAAATAGTTTTAAGGATCATCGCATTGCGCTTAGTTTGGCAGTTGCAGCTCTTGGGGCAAAAGGACAAACGACGATTCGCGGTGCAGAGTGTATCAGTAAGACCTATCCTACTTTTTGCAAGGATTTGATTGGATGAATCTCATCATCTTTGGATTTAAAGCATCAGGGAAAACGTCTCTTGGGAAAATGATCAGTTCCTATCTAAACTGTCCCTTTGTAGATACAGATGATTTAATTGCGAAAGAACATGGCCTTTCTGTTCGTGAAATTCACAAGAAGCTTGGGGATCTCAAATTTAGAGAATTAGAGAAAAAAGTCATCCGCGGTTTAAGATCATTGAAACATAGCGTGATTGCTCTTGGTGGAGGGACAGTGCTTGATCCAGAGAATGTAGCGTTTTTGCAAACACAAGGAAAGCTCATCTACCTAAAAGCTTCTTTTGAGACAGTTTGTGAGAGGATTTTTAAGGAAGGAATTCCCTCTTTTGTTGATCCAAAAGATCCCGTGGCTTCGTTGAAGAAGATCTATTTAGAAAGAGTTCCTATTTACGAATCGATTTTAGTGGAGTGTACAGTTGGCGTCTAATTCCTTTGGAGAAATGTTTCGGATCACGACATTTGGTGAGTCTCATGGACGTTGTATCGGGGTTGTCATTGATGGCTGTCCCTCCGGGATCCTACTCAATGAGGAGGATATAAATAAGCAGCTGCATTTTCGCTCTCCTGGCAAAAATCCATATACATCACCAAGATCAGAAGAAGATAAAGCAGAGATTGTGTCAGGCGTGTTTGAGGGAAAAACAACGGGAGCGCCAATTACGATTTTGATTCAAAATAAGGATGCCGATAGCAGCTCATATGAAGGAATCAA
>CBDUSP010000073.1:0-5350 GCA_965370365.1 uncultured bacterium
ATGCGCTTGCGATGATTGATTCGCGGATTCAGATTGTACCGAATGCGAAGAAGGCAGAGTTGATGCAGGAGCTTTTCCCTGAGGAGATTGATTTTCCTGAGTTTCGGACGGAGGGATTTGAGGGGCATACTCGGTCTTTTGTGAAGGTACAAGATGGGTGTAATTCATTTTGTACGTATTGTGTGATTCCTTATGTGCGGGGGAGGTCTCGTTCAAGACAGATCGTGGATGTTGTGAGGGAGGTTGAGGGGCTTGTTGCTAGGGGCAAGAAGGAAGTTGTGATTACGGGGATCAATGTTGGTGATTTTGATGGGGGGGGATCGCTTGCAGATCTTGTGCGTGCGGTTGATGGTGTTGATGGGTTGGAGAGGTTGCGGATTTCTTCGATTGATCCGGATGAGATTGATGAGGCTTTGGCGGATGCTGTGTTGGGGGGAAGGGTGACGATGCCGAGTATGCATATTGTGTTGCAGTCGGGATCGAATGTTGTTTTAAAGAGGATGAACCGGAAGTATACGCGGCAGATTTTTTTAGATGCTGTTGAGAAGATGAAGAAAAGGTGTCCTGATTTTACTGTGACAACGGATGTGATTGTGGGTTTTCCTGGGGAGACTGAGGCTGATTTTAGGGATACCTGTGATGTTATTGAAAAGGTGGGATTTGCAAAGGTTCATATGTTTCCTTATAGCCCGAGGAAGAGAACGCGGGCGGCATTGTATCCGAATCGTGTAATGCCGGATGAGATGAAGCGGAGGAAGCAGGAGCTTTTGCGTTTGTCAGAGAAGACGGCGTTTTCGCTGAGGGAAACGTTTGTTGGAAGATGTATGCCGATTCTTTTAGAGAGTGATGGAAAAGAGGGGATGACCCCTAATTTTTTACGCGTGTCGATTCCCGAGGGTGATTTTAAAGCCAATGATGTGGTTTTGGTGGAGCTTACTGAAAATGGTCCTGATGGATTTCGAGGAAGAATTAAATGATTTCGATTGCAACGCGGTTTCGACCTTTTAGCCACCGTCCTTTTTCCAAGTGTGTGTTACCAGGAACTGACCTTGTGGTTAAGGTGTCTTCTGATTTGTTAGAAATTGGGGATGTGGAGATTCCTTTGGAGTCTGATGGGCTTACTCTCCAGATGGATTTAGAGAAAAATTGCGTGTGGGTTTTTAGAAAGGGATTTCGTCTGCGCATTGTTGCATCGAAAGAGGGTGTGTCTGTTGTCAGCGCGGATGAGACAACGTTTTTTCCGCTAAAGGTTCATTTTCATCTGCCAGGGGAGATAGAGCGATTATCTTTTGGTGTTCATAAATCGCAGGATTGGGATTTAGTTTTGCGTCGCATGGATATGAAAGAGATTCTTCCGATTCTTTATCATCTTTCGCAAAAAGTACCGCTTGTTCATTTGCTGAGCAAAGGGAAAGAATTGTGTTATCGCTCTTCCTTTGATGAGATGCTTGTTCCTAAAAAGGAAAACGCTTTACAAGAGGCGTTTGAGGGGATTCGTTCACGTTTTGTTGTGGAAGATGGAAAGAGAATAAAACTTCTTCCTGATACCCCCTTTCTTGCAGGGAGAATGATGAATGTACAAACGCAGTTTGGTTCTTTAGATATGCATTGGGTTAAGGGAGAATTACAAAGGGTGACTATGCACGTGAAAAAAGAGTCTGAAGTCCTTCTTGATTTGCCTCCAGAGGTTCGCTCTTTTCGAGTAAAAGAGCAGTTGCATGATCGAGGGGTGGTTCGCTTAAGAGATGCGGTCCTTTCTTTGTCTAAAGGACGACTGTATTTAGATCGATTTATCAAATGAAGATTCTGATTGTTAAAACATCTTCTCTTGGAGATATCATACAAAGCCTTCCTGTTTTGGAGTATCTGCATTTGCAGTTTCCAGATGCCCAGATTGATTGGGTTGTTGAGAAGCATTTAAGCAAAGTTGTCCGAGACCATCCTCTTATTTCTAAAGTAATTGAAGTGCCACTTCAAGCACTTAAAAAAAATCTCAAGTTGCAATCCTGGAAAAATCTCTTTGCCTCTGTAACAGAGCTTAGGAAGGAAAAGTATGATGCTGTCTTTGACTTACAAGGGAATACAAAGTCTGCTGTTTTCACCATGTTTTCCCGGGGGAAGGTGAAGGTTGGTTTTTCTTTATCTTCAGTTCGTGAATGGCCGAATATTTTGGTAACAAATCGGAGATTTGCTTGTAAAGAGGATGGAAATATTCGGATCAAGCATCTTTCCTTGATGCAGCAGTTTTTTAAGGGAATGCCTTTGGAGGCTTTTCTTTCAAAGACAGAAGAGAGCGCATTTAGAATGCAATCAGTGATGGTGTGTCCGGGATCTAAGTGGAAAAACAAGCAGCTTTCTCAAGAAACTCTGCAAGGGTTTTTATGCTTTATTGGGGAGACGTGGAATCCGCATTTTGTTTTTGTTTGGGGATCTTCTGATGAAAAGAAGACTTGCGAAGAGCTTCAAGTGCACGTGAAAGATGGGGTTGTATTAGAAGAGCGTTTGGAGATTTCTTGCTTGAAGGAGCGGATGGATGAGATGGACCTTGTCATTGCTGTTGATTCAAGCATGCTGCATCTTTGTGGGACGACAAAGACCCCGAGCTTTAGCATTTTTGGGCCAACGCGCGCGGAAGTGTTTAAGCCATTAGGAGAGAGACACTACGCATTTCAAGGCAAATGTCCGTATGGGAAGCATTTTGTAAAGCAGTGTCCAATTTTGCGAGAGTGTGCGACTGGTGCCTGCATGAAAGAGATTTCAACCAAAGATCTTATCAATGCTTTTCAGAAAGGGATTGATGTAGCGAAGCCGGGTCTGCCAGTAGATGCGCTATAAGAGATAAGCGCGTCAGAGGCCATCAAGATAAAGTCGTACCATGTGTGGACAGCTACACTTTCTTTAAGAGACCCACTTTTATGAGTGAGATATCCAAAGTAAGCTCCAAGCCCAGTAATGAGTGGAATGTTGAAAGCGTAATAGCGCCATCTCATGGAACGATCAATTGTAAATGCATTCGGAATGTGAGCTGCTCCAAAGGCTAAAGAAGAAACGGCAATGCCTCCCAAGGGGGTTAAATGTTCTGATAGCTCTGACTGGAGAAATCCGCGGAAGAAGGTCTCTTCTCCGATTCCAATGGGGAGTGCAAGAATAGGCATAGCGGTAGAGGTAGATGCCTTTGCATGAATCCGAGCTTCTGATGGATATGCAATCCATATAGTTCCTATTGCAAGTCCGAGAGCTCCAACGATCCCGCCCCAAACTTCAGGCTTTTTTAAAATCTGTAAATCAAAAGGGGCCCGAGCCAGGCTTAAAAGAGAGTCTGTTGGCATTTTGTATGTGTAGCCAGACATTCCGATTCGCTGTCTTGCATCGCGGTATGCTGCATAAATCCCATAGAACTCAGTTGTCTGCGCAAATGTCAGACTTGAGAGATACAGCGACTCATCGTAGAAAGAGTCGTTGTAGTACTGTGAAAGAAAGAGGCTGTGTCCAACAGCTGCGCTTCCAATAAGGCCTCCAGCTGTTTGCCTATCTCCAAGATAGGCATGTCCAAGACCAGGAACTAAGGAGAGCCCTGCAGCAATCAGCGGATTTTTCACATCCGGTTGTAATATTGGTGAGGATGGGAGAAGTTCGCTTTTCTCGATAGCCTGTCTTCCAAGAATTGGCAAGCTTCCTGTGTGCATTTCGTTGCCAGTAACATCCCACTCTTGATTAAGAACGTGTGTTGTGAAAGAAGAGACAAGAGGAACGGCTTCATTGTTAAAAGCGACTGTGCTTATTTCTGTGGGCTCGTGAACGTTTCCAACGAGTAAACCATCAGTTCTTCCAAGTGAAGGGATGATAGAGTTGATGTCGTCATCGAAGTGTGGAAGCTCGTTTTTTGCCAAGTAGATTGTATCGATTTCATGAGGCAAAGGGAGTTCTTTAGTCGAAAGTGACCGCTCTGGAAGAAAGGATATCGCAATATCTTGCGAGTGAAAATCGGAAGCTTTAGAGACCTTTGCAACCTTTTCAGAAGGGGATTTTCTAAACGGGAGGTTTTCCCAAACGCCTTTCTTTGTCGCGTTCCAAATCATGAGAAGGGAAGCAATAAAAAACTGGGAAGCGAAAAACATCTTCATAAAACACCTCAGTGCTCGTCAAAAAAGCATTTTATAAATTTATTTTATTTCCCACAATAAGAAAGTTTTTAGAATGGGATCGACATAGAGACTCCGGTGTCACCGATTGAGGCTGTGTAGGCAGAGTCAAGTGCTGCAAGGCCTAAGAGAATGAAGTCATACCACACGTGAACAGCTACACTCTCTTTGAGAGAGCCATTTTTATGTGCAAGATAGCCAAAGTAGGACCCTGCGACGGAGAGAAAGGGGAGTCCAAAAGTGTAGTACGCTCGTTTCTCTTTTTTACTAAATCCGCGAGCATTGAAGGCGTGAATAGCTCCAAATGCCAGAGAGGTTCCAATGATTCCTCCGGTAGGCGTCAGTTTCTCTGAAAGAGCTGGCTGGAGAAATCCGCGGAAGAAAGTCTCTTCGCCGATTCCAACAGGAAGTGCAACGAGAGGCGATAGGGAAGGGGAAGCAGAGGCTCTGAGGTGGATACAACTGCTGCTTTGTTTAGCCAAGTAACCGATCCCTCCGGCGAGAACCAGCCCGCCTAAGATGCCTCCCCAAACCTCGGGTTTCTTCAAAACGCTTAAGTTGAAAGGTGCGTAGACCAAGTCTTTTAGGCTGTCTGTTGGCATTTTATACGAATATCCAGTCATCCCAGGCTGAGCTCTTGCATCGCGATATGCTGCATACACATTATATTGGAGGAGGTTTTGCGCAGTTAATAGAACAGAGAGAGAGGACTGCTCGTTTAATTGTTGAGAAAAAGCAACCCCAACTCCAGACCCAAAGCTTCCCGCGAAGGCTCCAGCGGTTTTCATATCCCCTAAATAAGCATGCCCAAGCCCAGGAAATAAGGACAGGCCCGCTGCTATTGCAGGGCTTTTTAGTTTTGTGTCCAGCACGGGAGAGGATGAACTTATGTCTCCTTGAATGGTCGGTTGTTGGAGAGGATTGTCTGGACTTAGGGTTGAAAGTTCGGTTTGGAGTGTATCGGGTATTGAAGAAATTTCCTGTTCAATAGATTCCGCACATGAAAGAGACGCGGTGAGTAAAAAAAGCGACAAGCAAGATAATTTCATTTCTTACCCAGGTATACTGAAAAAGGTTCAAGAATCGGTTTCGGTATAAAGAGGAAAATTATAGCGAATGATTCTATTGACTACAAGAAGATCTCTTACCAAGGCAGGGCTAACGCATTAAAAAATGAACAGGATCCGCTTCGCTTGCAGGATCACCGC
>CBDUSP010000074.1:0-5262 GCA_965370365.1 uncultured bacterium
TTCATTTATTTATTTTCCTTTTTCTGTATAAAGAAAATATATGGAAGAAGCAAAGAACAAATCGATTTTGGTGGCCATCATTCTTTTGATGGCGCCTCTCGCGGGTCTTGGAATTGATCTCTTCGTTCCCTCTCTTCCCATCCTTGCAAAGCAATTCGCTGTTCATGAAAGCACCGTCAAGTTCTCTATCGTCCTTTATCTTCTGGGCTTTGCAATCGGACAACCAATTTTTGGGACTCTTTCCGATGCATGGGGAAGGAGAGGTCCCTTGCTTGTTGGTCTCGTTCTTTACATAGTCTCGAGTATCCTTCTTGCCTTTTCTCACTCGATTCACATGTTGCTTTGGCTCCGCGTTGTTCAAGGAATGGTTGTTGCAGCTCCGGGAGTCCTGTCAAAAGCGATTGCTACCGATTCCTTTTCGGGTACACATCTTGCAAAACTAAGATCTTTAATGATGACCGTTTGGGCATTAGGTCCGATTGTTGCTCCCGTAATTGGGGGGTATCTGGAGTGGTATTTGGGATGGCAGTGGGACTTTGCTTTCTTCGCTATTTATGGAGCAATACTGCTTGGTCTCGTCTACTTTTTCTATGAAGAGTCGAGTGTGCATAGAACCCCTTTGAACATTCCCTCCGTGGGGAGCGTCTATCGTGAGATTTGTACGCATAAAGGATTCCTTGGCGCGGTTGCTTGTGTTTCGATCGCTTTTTCGCTTATCGTTGTTTTTAATGTGATGGGCCCCTTTTTGATAGAAACGGTGATGGGATATTCTCCAGTTGACTATGGCCACTTTGCTCTTTTTATGGGGCTTGGGTTTTTTGTGGGCTCTTTGATCAACCGCTTTTTATTATCTCACTTCACAGTTGAACAGATTTTGCCGGTAAGCATTTATTACGCCATCGCTGTGGCTCTTTTAATGCTTGTTGCATCGATTGTTTTTGGTGTTCAGTTAATCACATTGATTTTATTTACCTTCTTCATTCTTATTGCGTCTGGCTCTTCTTTCCCAAATGGCTCAACTATTTGTTTAAGCCTTTTCCCCAAGAATGCGGGGACAGCGAGCGCTGTCATGGGCTTTGTTCTTGGTATTGGAACGACGATTATCTCTTCCATTGCAAGCTTTTTAAAGACCGATACGTTGATTCCGATCTCTGTATTCTACGTCGTTTTGATGGGGCTTTGCTGGGTTAGTTATCGTTTTTTCATGCGCAAATCCCCACCAACCAGCACACCTAAAAACCAGGAGTAAATCGTTGTAAAGACGCGTACTTCAGCAGGACTTTGTGACAGTACTCGAGGATATGCTCAGGCGCAAGGTTTTCTTTAGCAAAAGCCCTCCCATTTTCTGCGATGATTTTCGCTTCTGCGTCGTGGGATTTCGCCCATTTAAGTTTTTCTAAAAGATCAGAGAGATCGTTTTTCACGGGGATATAGTGTTTCCAAGGGACAAGTTCCCCGTAGAAATACATGATATCGGAAGATTCTTGCTTGAAGGTAAGCGCTCCAGATAAGAGCTTCCACTGTGTTGCAGGAAAGCTGCACGTTACCCCATCAATTGCCATTTGATACTTGTAAGCGAGCACCTCAGACCAGCAGGCAAATCGGGTTTTCCCAAAGATTTGTTTACATTTTTCTAAAGATTCACTTAAGCATTTATCGGGATACTTAGAGAAGGCAGCATCGATCAAGGTCGGATTTTTTTGGGATTCATAGACAAGTCTTCCCCTTGGAAGGGTTTTCCAGTTATCAAATGAGTACATCCCAAAGTGATTGCCATCCCACGGCGTGCCTCGCCAAAAAAGCTTGTTTACTTTCTCTTCCCAAGGAATATTTGCATGCTCATTTACAGTTTTAATAAGATTGTTCCATCCCCCTTGATCGTCTGCAATGTCGTACATCCAATCTGAAAAAAGAATTGCTCTTTTCAATGACTTTTCTTTGGCAGAAACGAAGATCGGAGCACATTTTTTAAAGTTAGAGCGTTTAAAAAAACTGGGTTTTAGTCGATCTTCATTGTAGTAGATAAAATCAACATCGGGGACTTGGTAACGCTTTACAAGCGCATTTAGAAGGTTTTTGATCGCGCAATTTTCTCCATAGACAACGGAGTCGATGATTTTAAAGCGCTTAAACTCTTTGTATTTCTTGCAATGGTGCCATGTGGAATCTAAAAGTTCTTTTGAGATGCCCTGTTTTGCAAAGAGGGTGAACTCACTTTCTGCTACCCGATCCATCCAGGTTTCGGAGGAGAGGGGTTTTGTTATGACAATAGTGGAAGAAAGAATAAAGAGAAAAAGCCGCTTGAACATAAGCGGATGATAGCTCCGAGATCAATTGTTGGAAACTTTTCTTTTGCATGTTTTTGGCTTAAGTCTTATCTAGAGAGACATGAGTGAAATTGAAAGCACAGGTCCTGTAACCCCGTCTCAGACGGACAAGATATATAGGCAAGAGTATCAGCACGGAGCGAATCTTTTTGAAGAGGCTCTCAATCAAGCACAAAAAACCTCTTATGATCCTAAAAAAGAGCAGTTTGGTGATGTGATGAACATGGCGATGAAAATCCTCAATCAAACAGCTAGAGGTTTGAAAAACGAGAAGCTGCTCAAACAAAATGAAAAGATCTCTAAGGATTTTAAAGCATATCAAGCAAATCCAAATAAAGAACATCTGGATGCCCTAAAGGGTGACTTGGCCCAAGCAAAGCACTCCTTTGACTAGTGCACTGTCAACCATAAATTTGCGGATGACGAGTACCGTAACCTGCCAGGGCTAACGCATTAAAAAAGGAACAGGATCCACCGTGAAAGATAGGCTCAGAGACACCTCGTTACAACTCTCTGCTTAAAAATGAACAGGATCCGCTTCGCTTGCAGGATCGGCTACGCCGGCAGGATCGCAGCTGACGCTGCGGCAGGATAGATAAGTCCACTTGAAAATCTACAGATTAAAGCAATGAATCAGTGTCTCCTTATGGGTAGGGTTACGGAAAAATACTCATGTTTTTGATTAAAACATTTTATCCTGCAAGCGAAGCGGAGCCTGTTCATTTTTTCTTCGGGAGTTCTTCTTCCCAAGTCTGTTTCCGTTCAAGTTTTATCCTGCCGCAGCGTCAGCTGCGATCCTGCAAGCGAAGCGGATCCTGTTCATTTTTAGCGGAGAGTTGTAACGATGTGTCTCTGGTCCTATCTTTCACGATGGATCCTGTTCATTTTTTAACAAGCCCTTAGCCCTTCGTAACCAGCCCCTTATTTTGAAAAAAACCCCTTGATCTTGTCTAAGAAAGTATTTCTTCTTGGGTGATTGTGCGGAGTGTTGAGCTCTTCAAAAGAACGAAGAAGCTCTTTTTGTTTTCCAGAGAGTTTTACTGGAGTTTCAACAACAACGCGAATGAGAAGATCCCCGTGCCCTTGGTTGTAGACATTAGGAACCCCTTTCCCGCTCACGCGAAGGAGTTTTCCGTTTTGCGTTCCTTCAGGGATTTGAATCCGACAGGTTTCTCCAAGCGGAGTCGGAACTTCTTTTTTTACCCCTAAAGAGGCTTCTGTAAACGTGATCGGAAGCTCGAGGTAGACATCATCCCCATCTCTGTCGAAGGTGTCGTGCGTTTTTACCTCAACATCTACAAAAAGATCTCCTGCCGGACCATTTGCCCCTCCTGCATCACCATAGCCACTCATTTTTAGGCGCATTCCAGAGTCAACTCCTGCTGGAATCTTGACTTTGATGTGCTGCTTTTCTTTGATCCGGCCCTCGCCAGAGCAGCTCTTGCAAGGATCTGTGATTATCTGTCCGGCACCTCTACAGTGCGGACACGTGCTAGACATGCTGAAAAAACCGCGACTTTGATAAACCTGTCCGCTTCCCTGGCAAGGGGAGCACGTTTTTATCCCGTTTTTTGTTTTAGCCCCAAGACCATTGCACCCCTTACAGGATACGTGGTTTTGGATTGCGATTTCTTTTTCTGTTCCCTTAGCGGCCTCTTCAAACGAGATTCTTATGGAAACGCGCTTGCTCGCTCCCTTGCGAGGCCCTTGTTCTTCAGCTCCGCCGCCGCCAAAAAAGGAGTCGAAGGGAGATCCTCCGCCGCCACCGCCACCAAAAGCTCCCATAAATGTTCGAAGCGCTTCTTCCATCGAGGAAAAGCCGCCACCTGGTCCGCCACCGCCGCCCATGTGAGCGCCTTTTAAGCCATCTTCTCCATACTGGTCGTACGTGCGACGTTTATTGTCATCACTTAAAACCTCATAGGCTTCAGAGATTTTCTTAAAAGAGTCCGCTGCTTTTGGGTCCTCTGGGTTTCTGTCGGGGTGACACTCGAGAGCCTTCTTGCGATAGGCTTTTTTGATTTCTTCAGGGGTAGCTCCTCTAGATATGCCGAGGGTTGCGTAGAAATCAGACATGGATATTAATACCCGCGGCGCGCCGCAATCTTATTGCGTTTAAGAGCGGCTTTGGACTTTAGTCTACTCTTGACTGAGGGCTTGTCGTAAAAGCGATGTGCTTTTGCGGATTTTAGGATTCCTTCTTTGTCGAGCTTCTTTTTGAGGGCGCGGAGAGCTTTATCGATGGGTTCTCCCATACGAACTTTAACACTGGGCATTACAAATCACCTTGTGGTTTAGAAGTTAAAAACAACTCTATCTTACCTCATGAGCAGCGTTTTGATCAAGCCTTGCGAATGTGCAAACAGCTTCTTTACAGGTCCTTGCGATTCTTTTTTTGATACGATCAGGATGGGGGGAGATGAGTAGGGGGATGTTTTCAACTTTTTCCTTTGCTTTTTCAGGAGTAAGAAGGTCTACTTCTTCTGAATTGGTTACTACGTAAATCCCTCCAGATCTGGCATCTACGAGCACAGCAAAGATCTCTTGCTCGGGAACAAAGACCTCTAAAGAGCAAAATTCCTCTAAAGGAACACCCCATCCAAAAGCGAGCGCTTTTGCAAGTGCCCTGCCCACGCGAACTCCTGTTAGCGATCCCGGTCCTTTTCCAACATATACCTTGTCAGGCGTTATGCTGTTTGTTGTTAGTAACTTAGAGACTTCTAGAGCAAGGTTTTTTGAGAGCTCAGGTCCCGACGGAAGGGGGACGTAGGTCCACTTTTCTCCATCGAAAAGCGCGATGCAGGATTTCTCTGTTGCGGTTTCTATATAGAGCGTTTTCATGGGAAACAGCATAGAACCTATCTACAAAAAATTCCAGTCGGCTCATGCGAAAATCGATCAAAAATTGTTAATACCCAAATCAACTCAAAACTTG
>CBDUSP010000075.1:0-5043 GCA_965370365.1 uncultured bacterium
GTCTTGAAGGGAGTCAAGTTCGAGCGCTAAAAATTGGCCTGTTGAAAGATCAAGAATGCTAAGGCCAAATGTGTTCCCTACTTGCGCAAGCGATGCAAAAAAATTGTTTTTTTTATCCGATAAAAGCTGTGAATTAACAAGTGTCCCAGGCGTTACAATGCGCGCAACTTCACGCCGCATGGGCCCTTTTGTGTCTTCAGCATTTCCGATTTGTTCAGCAACAGCTACCTTAAATCCACGCGCGACGAGCTTGTCGATGTACATTTCAGCTGTGTGAAAAGGCACCCCGCACATGGGAATTCCTTGTCTTGCGGTCAAGGTGAGGCTTAATGTTTTGGCGATCACTTCAGCGTCTTTATGGAAGGCTTCATAGAAATCACCGAGGCGAAAAAATAAAAGGGCGTCGCCGGCTTTTGTTTTGCACTCGTGCCATTGCGCCATCATGGGGGTTGGGGGAGCGATTGTCATGGAAAAGAGTATACTTTACCGGTATAGTTATTTTCTATGACCTGTTCATTTGCGACGAGTTGTTGGGAGGGAGATTGGGAGCATGTGCTTCTTAAAAGAGACTATCTCAAAAAACTCCAGATTGACAATCACTGTTACCCGTTCTCTGAGCGTTTGCTGATCATTAACAACGTTCAGGATCTCGATGCTGTGAAGAGGGCTGCGGATAACCATGTAAAAGAAGGGACGATCACTCGCTATGTTGTTGCTAAAGAAGAGGTTTTAGATTTTTTTGGGTTAAAAAGATCTGATTTTCATCTTGGTGAGGATGCAGTAAACTATGGAGTTACAAATCCTGATTGGATCTATTACAACGCGCTTGGGCCCTTAAATGCGATTTATGCTTGTAAGAGTGATTACTTGCTCTATCACACGGGCGATGTCTTTTTGGATCAGCCGGTTCAATGGATCCAAAAAGCGATGCGTCTTATGGAAAAAAATCCAAAAATTGGGGTTGCAAACCTTATTTGGAATGATCGCTACGGCGAGGCAAAAAAAGAATCGTACCGAAGATCATGGAACTTTTTCCATGCCAAAGAGGGTTTTTCAGATCAGCAGTTTTTAATAAAAAGAGATGTGTTTCGAAAGCCGATCTATGGGGACATTCGAGAGGATAGCGCGCATTTTCCAAGAGGGGATGTTTTTGAAAAAAGAGTTTTTAGTTTCTTGAAAAACCACGGTTTTAAGAGAATCATCTTTAGAGGCGGAAGCTACACGCACGAGAATATATAATGGGAACGTTTTCAAGAGAGAGTCTAGAGCTTTTACGATCGCGCATCGATCTTGTGGAGGTATTAGGTCCATACCTAAAACTCCAAAGAGCGGGAGCTGCGTATAAAGCCTTGTGTCCTTTCCATGACGAGAAATCTCCCTCGTTTGTCATTCAGAAGGGGGATAGTCACTATCACTGCTTTGGCTGTGGGGCGCATGGCGATGCGATCCAGTTTTTGATGACCCACCTTCGAATGAGCTTTGTTGAAGCCGTTGAAAGTTTAGCGGATCGCTTCAACGTACCTCTAGAAGAAGTGGAAAAAGACGATCGCCCAAAAGGACCTCCAAAAAGCGCTCTGAAAGAAGCGTTGTCTTTAGCTTCTCAAACGTATCAATTTTGTTTGCTCCATACTTTGGAGGGGAGGTCTGCGCTTGATTATCTCTATAGTCGAGGGATCGATCTTGAGTTTATCAAAGCGTTTGGCATTGGCTACGCGCCAAGAGCTGGGCAAGTGATTCAGAAGATGTTGCAGGCGCAAAAAATCTCTCCAAAAGTTCTTGAAGACACGGGGCTGGTAGTGAGAGGAAGAGAGTTTTTCTCCGATCGGATCACGATCCCCATTCGCGATAGTATCGGCGCAGTGATTGGTTTTTCAGCGCGCAAATTCAAGCCCGATACCTTTGGCGGGAAATATGTAAACACTCCAGAGACAGTCCTCTTTAAAAAGTCCAAAATGCTTTTTGGTTTGAGCTACTGTCGCAAAAATATTGCTAAGGAAAAAAGGGCGCTCATTGTTGAGGGGCAAATCGATGCACTCAGACTTATCCACCTTGGATTTTCTTGGGCAGTTGCGGGGCAAGGGACTGCGTTTGGAGAGGATCAGGCGAAAGAGCTCATCCATCTGGGAGTTAGAAAAGTGTATCTTGCTCTTGATGGCGACCCTGCGGGAAGGGAAGCTGCGATTAAGATCGGCCATTTTTTTCAAAAAGATGGGATCGAGGTCCTTGTCGTACAGCTTCCTGAAAAGTGTGATCCCGATCTCATCTTGCAAGAAAAAGGGCCGGAGGAGTGGCAAAAGTTTTTAGAAAAAAGCGTCGATTATATCACGTTTTACGTAGATCAACTCTCTAAAACCCTGAATACGCAGTCGCCTGCGGGAAAAAATGAGCTTGTGCAGACGATCGCATCGAGAATTCGCTCATGGGATCATCCATTGATGATCAGAGAGTCTTTAAGAAAATTGGCCAGACTTACGCAGGTTCCGGAGGCGATGTTGAGTCTAGAGGATTACGCCTCGCCGCAGGTGTATGTCAGGCGCTCTGCAAGTGTTTCTTTAACTGAGGTAGATCCAGATCGTGTTTTGGAAGCCGATCTTTTACGATGGCTTGTTCTTATGGGGGACACGCTCCCTGAACTCCTCCCTCTGGCCGAGAAAAATCTAAACGAAGAGCATTTTCGTGTGAGTGCTGCGCGCGCACTCTTTGAGAAGTATAGAGGAGCAAAGCAAGAAGATAAAGACAGGGATCTTTTGAGTCTTGCCATTGACCTTGAAGATGTGGAGGCTAAAGCGTTTCTTGCAGAAGTTCTGCAGAAGAAAGTGAACCGAGAAAGGGCTCTTCCTTGCTTTATCGAGACGATTGAAAAAATGCTTCAAAGACACTGGATGCATAAACGGGAAGAGATCAAGCTTAAAATCTATAGCGGAAGATGCACTGAAGAAGAAGTGCTTGCCCTTGCAAAGCGCTTTGATGAATTAAAAAAGCAAAGACCCGAAGTTTCTCTTTTAGATTAAAAATCAAATCTGTTTTTTGCAAATAAAACTTGGATTTAATTTGCTTATAATGTATCCTTGCCTCGTAAGAAATCAAGGAGGGATAATGAACGCATATAAATTTAATGTGGCTGATCTGGGTGGTCAAAATATTTCTATTCTTTTTCCGGGGGCTGTTCAATGTAGAGACGAAGAGAGTCAGAAGGAAGTGGATGTCCCCTCTTCTGGTATACCTGTTCCTAAATCTGGGAAAGTGAATCTTCAGTTTTCTCAAGAAACCCAGGTTGAATATAAAACCGAGAAAAGGGTTGAACAGAGCTGTCTAAAAATTATGCGGATGCTTTCGTTAACTTTTTACAGATTAAAAGTAGGGGATTCCAAAGAGAGCTGTTTGGAGCTATTCAAAAAGCCAAGAACTGTAAATGATTTGCTTGGTCGGCCGACGCAAGTTGATGTAGAAGTGCTTTCTAAAAGTAAAGATCATATGATCGTAAAAGTGGAAGGAGATTTTATGCCTTCCATCGAAAAAATAATATTCCTTGGTAATCTTATGGTGAGGGTCTCTTTGAAGGATAACTCCCCTTTGTCGAATAAGGATATAGTCATATCAGAATTCATGACCCCTCAGAAGATCGTAGAAGTGATTCGCTTTGAGGAAGGTTCTTCTAGCTAAGCTTTTTTGCAAGGACTTCGATCAGTTTTGATGTAGGAACTCTTATTTGTTCCATTGAGTCGCGGTCACGAAGTGTGACCGTGTCATTTTCAAGCGTATCGAAGTCGATTGTAATGCAAAAAGGCGTGCCAAGCTCATCCTGGCGGCGGTATCTTTTTCCGATTGCACCTGATGCATCGTATTCACAAGCCCACACATTTTGAAGGTCTTCAAAAACCTGCCTTGCTTTTTCAGCTAGCGGTTCTTTTTTCATAAGAGGGAAAACTGCCACTTTTACCGGCGCAACACAAGGGTTGAGGCGAAGAACGGTGCGCGTTTCTCCATTTTCCAACGTTTCTTCTTCGTACGCGTCACAAAGAAGGGCGAGAAGCGTTCTTTCAACACCAAAAGAGGGTTCAAGTACATGAGGAATGAATCGTTCCTTAGTTTCTGGATCGATGTACTCCATCGAAGTCCCTGACACTTCCTGGTGTTTTGAAAGGTCAAAATCAGTTCTATAGGCAAGGCCATAGAGTTCACTTGTTCCAAAAGGGAAGTCATAGACAAAATCGACGGTCCTTTTGGAGTAGTGAGAGAGTTTTTCTTTTTCATGCTCTTTTTCATGAATGCGTGATTTATCAAGACCAATGAGATCGCACCATTTGTGCATTGCTTGTAGCCACTCATCGAATTTTGTTTCCCACTCATTTTCTCGGATAAAGTACTCAATTTCCATTTGTTCAAATTCAACGACGCGGAAAATGAAATTTCCAGGGGTGATCTCATTGCGAAACGCTTTTCCAATTTGCGCAATCCCGAAGGGAAGACGAACGCGCATCGTGTCGATAACGTGTTTAAAGTCGAGGAAAATTGCCTGCGCAGTTTCTGGTCGTAAATAGGCAACATCCCCATCTTCCCCCGTTTTGCTCATGTGTGTTTGGAACATAAGGTTGAAGTGGCGCGCATCAGTAAAGTCGGCAGCCCCACATTTTGGACAATGAATCTTGTTATTTTTCACAGCTTCGCTCATTTCCATAAGCCCCATCCCTTCAGCGTCTTTTTTCAAGACATCTTCAATGAGATGATCGCAGCGAAACCGTCCCTTACACGCTTTGCAGTCGATCAGCGCGTCGCTAAAGCCTTCAATATGGCCAGAGGCTTGCCAGGTTTTTGAGTGCAAAAGGATCGGGCCATCGAGACCGACCATGTCTCTTCTGCTCTGAACGAACATCTTCCACCAAAGGTCTTTAATGTTTTTTTTGAGCTCAGCGCCATAAGGGCCAAACGAATAGGTATTTGCAAACCCCCCATAAATCTGAGAGCCTGGATAGATAAATCCACGTCTTTTGCAAAGGGCAACAATGGGTTTTAACGAATTTTGGATAGAGGTCTTTTTTTCAG
>CBDUSP010000076.1:0-4986 GCA_965370365.1 uncultured bacterium
ACAAAAAAGACCAAAAGGTAAAAAATAGCTTCGTAGATCTGTACGGGATGGAGAGCGACTCCTCGAGGTCCTCCAGCTGGATGACCAAACACAACCCCCCAGGGGAGGCTCGTCGGAGTCCCTAAAATTTCCTGATTAACAAAGTTCCCAATCCGGATGAAACACCCGCAAAGAGCTGTGGGAATACAGACAAAATCCAAAAGACGGATCCAAGAAAGCCCCCTTGCAACTTTTTTGATCCGATGACTAAACAAGATAAGGGCAAAAATAATGGCAACAGCCGCGCCATGACTTGCAAGGCCTCCCTCCCAAACGCGAAGAAGTTGCAAAGGATTCTGTAAGTACTCAATGGGTCTTTCATAGAAGAAGAAATGTCCGAGCCTTGCACCAACAACGGTCGCAATGAGCATGTAGATAACAATCCGATCTGTAACAAGGGTCCCCTTGCGATAGATCCCTAAAACAACCTCCCCAAACTTAAGATCTAAAGAGAGACGAACGACTGCCCTCTTGAGATTCAAAGGGTTGCTTTTTTCCACAAACTTTTTGATTCGACCTGGGAGTTTTTTTGTCCCCTCTTTGTGGATTTCAGCATTCAAAGCCTTCACGATAGCTCGGGCATTTTTTCCCCAAGAAGACAGTTTTTCAGGACAGAGAATATCCGATTCCATATACTCAGGATCGCTCAAGAAAAAGCGGCGCAAAATAGCGACAAAAATAAAGAATCCGAAGAAAAACCCGGCAGTAAAAAGAACCCCATACCAAAGGACGGGGAATCCTAGATACGGTACGGTAAAGATTTCTGGCCGTGGATCCCAATAAAACATACCCCCATTTTTAAAGCTCAAGATGTTTAAAGTCAAAGTGATCACTCAGGGAAAAGTCAAAGAATCATGGCTTAGTCTTGCCCTTGCCGAATATGAAAAAAGGCTCAAAGGCAAAATGGAGATCGAGTGGGTTCTCTCAAACGACTTAGAGGAACTGGCCTTAAATGAACCAAACCTTATCGCACTTGACTCTCAAGGAAAAAGCCTTTCGAGTGAAGAGCTAAGCCATGCCCTCTTTACAAAATGGGGCTCTCGCCTCTGTTTTGTAATTGGGGGAGCCGCCGGGCTTAATCCAAAAATCTTAAAGCATGCCAAATCCGTTTTAAGCCTATCGTCTTTGACATTCACCCATCAAATGGTCCGCCTGATTCTCATCGAGCAGCTTTATCGCGCAATCGAGATCGAACAGGGAAGCTCTTATCACAAATAAAGGATATATTATGGTCATGACTTCAAGTGTAAAGCAAAACAACTCTAATCCTGCACAGGATTTAGAACTCGTGTATCAGATTAGTAAGTATATTCAGTCCCATGTAACTGATAATTCCGATGATACTAGCGGAAAACCTTATTCTAATTATTCACCTTACTTTAAATCTGGACCAAACGCATATGGCGGCCAAACCGCAAGAGGTTTAGTCCTCAAAATTGATTACTTTGTACCAAGTGATATTCACACACCTTATGGCAGATGGTCAATTCTAGGGGGTGGTAGCGGGGATTGGGATAAGGTCCTTGATGCAATTAAAGAACCTCTTGGTTTGGTTCTTATGCAGACCGGGGAAACTGGCTCACTCTGGGCAATTACAAAATGGAAAGAAAGGGAAATCGAAATGGCAACATTCAGGACATCTCTTGGTGACCACATCCCTCGTGACAAGGTAAAGACGATTTGGAAGGATTTCGCCCCTAAACATCCAGATTTAGCATCTTGACTGTCTCAGTTACGAAGCAACCGTGCGCGCTGCTCGAAAATAAAGCATCGACCCATTAACAAGAGCAGATCCAACAGCCAAGTTGATAAAGCCCCTTATATCTACAGGAATCGGTAAGTACTTAAATAGCAATGAAATCCCCATCATCGAAGCAATCAAAATCCAGTAGGAAAGAGAGTATACGTGCCAAAAACGAATGGGTGCAGAAAGAGCGCGAATGCGCGATACGACCCTCTCCACTGTCTTTGCAAAGATAAAACGTCCCTTGATAAACCCCACAACTAGGGCGAAAAAAATGATCCAGTTGCCAGCAGAGCTCGATCCCTTGCTTAAAGCATTTGGATCCATCTGCGCTTCAGAAATGTAATGAAGCCCTCTGTACATCAGGGCAAGACCTATGACAAACCAAAGAGATCCCGAAAAGACGATAAAGCTACGACGATTCATACTTAAAGAGTATAAACTTATGCAAACTTATCGACAAGAAATCCTTTGAAAAATATACTCTCCCCTATTTAGAAATACATCTTTTGGAGTTTATCATATGAACCTAGGCCTTGCCTTTACCCGTATTCTATTTGTCACCTTGAGCATCTTTTTTATGATCGTCTACATGGTAGCTGGAGGAGAGGAGTACTCCTTGGCAAACCTTGGCAAAGGGATTCTATCGGGTGCGCTATTAGGAGCTCTGCTCCTTGGATTCGACTTCCTCTTTCGAAGATTTAATCTACGCGCTTTTAACACGGCAATCATTGGGCTCTTTGTCGGATACTTCATGGGACAGGCGCTCGTCCTTGTCTTAGACGCCATTCTTGTCATTAGCGCGGCGTCCATTCACTTAAATGCCGCAACGCTTGAAATTTTAAAAATCTCCGTCTTCCTTTTTAGTCTCTATCTAGGAACTTTGATGACCCTGCGTGCAGCAGATGAGCTTTATGTAACGGTTCCTTTTGTAAAGTTCACACCGACAACACATAAGAAAAAAGATCTTCTTCTCGATGGCTCTGTTTTGTCTGATGCAAGGATCTTGGACCTTGCGACATCTGGCATTTTAGATAATCACCTTGTGATTCCTCGTTTCTTGATTAAAGAGCTCTACACTCAAGTTGAGCTTTCAGAAGAGTCCGTTCGCATGCGAGCAAAAAGAGCACTCGATGCTATAAAAAAACTCGAAGAGGTTCCTGATCTAGAAATCCGCTATAACGACACCGACTTCCCCGATATCAAAGAGCCGATGGGCAAGATGGTTCGCCTTGCAAGACTTGTCGATGCAAATATTCTAACAGCAGATATCAGCAAGGTACAAATCGCAGTTGTCGAAGGCGTTCGCATCATCAACATTCACACTCTCTCTAATTCCCTAAAGCCTCTCATGCAGGCAGGAGAGCAGATCAAGATTAAGATCCAGCGTTATGGAAAAGAGCCAAGACAAGGGATCGGGTATCTTGAAGATGGAACGATGGTCGTCGTCAACGGAGGCGGTCAGTTCATTGGGGAGACCATTGATGTACAGGTTCTCTCAGTAAAACACACCTCTTCTGGGCGCATGATCTTCTGTAATGCAGCGGATGCAGAGGGAGATTATCCAACACATCATGACGGTGAGGATGACGATCAGTGATCGCAGGTATTGGCACGGATATCATCGAGATCGATCGGATCCGGGAAAGCATTGAAAAGCATGGCAGCCACTTTTTAGATCGTCTTTTTTCTAAAAAGGAGCAGGACTACTGCCACAAATACAAAGACTCAGCGCCTCACTTTGCAGGACGCTTCGCCGCAAAAGAAGCGATTGGAAAAGCCCTTGGAACGGGCTTTGGCGCAGAGCTTTCTTTTCTCGATATCGAGATCATCAATGATGAGTCTGGAAAGCCAGTTGTTCTTCTAGAAAAAGAGCTTAAAATCCATCTTTCGATTAGCCACTGCAATAGCTTCGCAACCGCAACTGCTATCTGGGAGAAGACGCTTTAGGAATGAGTTCGTTCGAGTCTCAACTCCACAACAGCCTCTTGAGGAGCTATCTCACAAAGGCCCTCCTGACGGCCAACAACTTTAAAACCGCTTTTTAAGTAGAGCGCGATTGCAGCTTCATTACTTTCTCTTGCTGAAAGCTCCACGTTGCGCGCCGAAGGCAAACAGGCTTTTAATTCACCTAACATCAACATTCCAATCCCCATACTTGCAGCTCCTGGATCTCTTGCTAATGATGCAACATACACAGGATCTGAAGAATTTTTGGAGTCTGTACAAGAATCCGAAACAGTCCTCGAGAAGGTCTCTCCAGGATAATAATGAATAAATCCCAGAATTTTATTGGACTCTTCATCACGAGCTACAATAAAATTGAACAATTGGTTTTTTTCATTAACACAACTCAATTCCTTCCCGACGCTTCTTAACAAAAAAGCTTCCAAAGGGAAATAGTCCAGTTTCGTATCATTTTCTCCACCAAAGACATCGTTATTAATGGAGGCAATTTGGCTCAGATCGCTGATGCATTCAGGACTGTCCAGGTCGAGAGCTTCTACTTTAACTTTATAGTCCCTCCCTTTCAGTCGTTGTTGCTCAATTGAAGTTTCTGAAAAGTCAAGATTACGTTTGATGTGGTCGGGATAGTATACCTGCATTCCATTTAATGTATCTAATAGCATTTTCCAGGAAGCGGAGAGTTTCTCGTCATTCCTAACGGCAAGTGTAATATCTGTCACTGCTTGGTGGAGTTGATGAATTTGATAACGTTGTCCGAGCAAAGGGCAACGCAACTGAATGAATTCCCTCACAAGGGAGACCTGTTGCTGGACTTTACATGGCATTTCTGGCAGTTGATTAAATGCCTCCACTCTTGCTTCTTTCTCCACGTTAGAACAATGATGCTGAAAGATGGCAGCTGCGATAGAGTAGATTATGCCGATACTTGCAGAAAAACTGACCGCAGAAAAAGTACTGGAAAGTCTTTTTACAGCAAAGAGTGAAGCCACCAAAACACCCCCCTTTGCCAGAGAAAATATCGAATAAAATTGGGAGGAATCATATCTGGTAAAAAAATTGTAGCTGGAGATAGCAGATCTCACTGGTAGACTGTTCTGAATAGAAGCCCCTACATCCTCCAAAAAAGTAGAGTCCCTAATAGAATATTCGTTTTGAGAAAAAAAGGTAGCCTCAAGACTCATGTATACCGGGAGTAATTCAAAAGTTGGTTTTGGCAAGGAGACTCCTCGAAATGA
>CBDUSP010000077.1:0-4786 GCA_965370365.1 uncultured bacterium
GTTTTGGCAAAGTAATTTTTATTTCACTCATGCTACGAATTATCAATTTTTTGGGCGATTTTTTCAATGAGGTTTTCTAAAAGAGAAGACCCTTTCACAACACTCGATGATATTTCTAAAAAATAGAGAGGAAGAGCGCTCGATCCCTCTTTCGGGATTTTTACAAAGTCTTTCTCCGTACAAAGAAGAACTTCCGCTCCAAGAGATCGGGCATGAAGACTCAAATCCCGAAGGGCTTTTTCTCCAATCCCTTCATGGTCATATAAAACTTTCTCAAAAACAACTCTCGATTCACTCGCAACTGTTTTCTTGAAAAGATGGGGCTTTGCAATCCCTGAAAAGATCGCGACTTTTTTCCCTTTTATGTCCTGGTTTTCTTGAGTGTATACGTCTAAAACTCTGCTTATCTTTGTCTCAAGTAAAGTATACGGGGACAAAATCGCTTTTTTTGGATCCCCCATTACAAAAATTGCATCAGCTTGTTTAAGTCTCTTTGGGCTGTCACGCAAAAAACCAAAAGGGAGATAGTGTCCTCTACCAAAAGGATCCTCCCCGGAGAGAGTTACAACATCAAAATCGCGAAAAAGCTTTCGATACTGAAACCCATCATCAAGCAAAATAAGTTCCGCTCCATCAGCTACGGCTTCCCTTGCAAGTTTTACGCGATCTTTACCAACATACACTTTTGCATTTTTAAGACGCCTGGCTAAAAGAAGGGCCTCATCAGGAATGTTTCCGTAACCACGCGATAAAATAGCAACGCGCTTGAGCTCAAAGCGTGACGCCAAAAGCACCGCAAGAGGTGTTTTCCCAGTGCCCCCTGCCACAAGATTCCCAATACTAACTACCGGACACCCAACTTTTACTTGAGAGATCCATCCACGATCATAGGACAAATTTTTGCAAAAAGAGACGAGACCCCAAAGCCAGCTTAACGGAGCAAGAATCCAAGCGCCTTTTTCAATGCGCTGTTGACCCCAAAGAAGGAATTTTGCTTTCATAGGAAACACTAAACAGTTTAGCCTCAACAGCTTCGATAATGATGTGGATCGCTGCCATATGCGCTTCTTGAACCCGATCAGAAAATTGAAATCCAGAGACAGTCCACTCAAGATCTGCCATTCCCTTCATTTTTCCGCCGTCTTTGCCTAAAAAGGCAATCGTTGAAAGATCCAATTCTTTTGCCGCCTGAACAGCCCGAATTAAATTTGCTGAATTTCCGCTTGTTGTAAGCGCAATAAAGATGTCTCCCGGCTTCCCGAGAGCCTCAACACCACGAGAAAAGACCTGATCAAAGCCCATATCGTTTGAAACGCAGCTTAAATGGCCCGGATCAGAAAGGGCAATAGCACCAAGAGCGGCTCGTTTCGCGCGAAACTGCCCTGTGAGCTCCTCTGCAAAATGCATGGCATCGCAAAGACTTCCTCCATTTCCTGCAATCAGGAGCTTTCCACCTCGGTCGTAGCAATCCGCAATCTTTTCAGCGACTTCCTCAATAAAGCGTACGCTTTCTTCCCTCTTCAAAAAGGAAGCAGCTTGAATCGCATCCTCAATAGACTGCAAAATCATAGATCTTCTTGCTCCAAAGTGCGCAATTCCTCTATTAAATCATCATAAATCTTCTGCATCGTAGAGAGTCCCTTAAAAAAGGGCAATGAAATATACGCGTGGATCGGAGCGTATTTTAGATCTTGAGGAAGTTCCTTAATCCGCTTTTTAAGTGCCTCATCAGGAATACAAGCAGATCCATCTCCCCACTTTTCTTCTAAAAGAATCAACGTATGGATATCCTGGGTTTCATATGCAGAGGTAAGTGTTTGCATGAGATGTAACTTTCTCTCTTTTTCACCCTCATCTTGCTCTAAATCAGGATGAAGCATTTTTGCAAGCCTCTTATATAAAGCATCGATTTGGGGCTCTTTTTTCCTTTTTTCAAGGATCGACTCCAGCTCTTTTTCAAACTCTTGAGCAGCCTTTTCCAAAATCTCATCACAGTCGACTCCCTGAACCTCCTCGATGATTTTGCGAAGATCTGGGATTGTTTCTTCAAGAGAGATCAAAAAGGGGAGTCTGTCCAATTTTTGCAGGAGTTTTTCTTTGGAGGGCCCTCCTTCGTACAGAGCAAAAATCTGCGTAATGAGTCTCTCTGCAATTTTCTTCTTTAGAGGCTCTATTTCCGAGAGGAAATAGGATAAGCAAGCATCTAGCTCCTGGGAGAGACTTTTGAGCTCCTCCTGGAGTTTTTCGGTAGAATCGTCAAAAGTAGATACGATCTGCATTATCCAAACGAAGCCGGTGTTTCGAAAGAGAGCACTTCCTGGGTAACGGGATGTTTAAAGGAGACTTTCATGCAATGAAGACGGATGACTTTTCCATCTCCACTCTTGCTGCCATATTTTTTATCCCCATAAATGGGATGGCCGATCGCCCCAAATTGTGCTCTGATCTGATGATAGCGCCCCGTCTCTAATTCCACTTTAACAAGTGTTGAGTGAGGCATATGGCGAAGCGCTTCATAGGTCAGGCGCGCATGTTTTGCCCCTTCTTGCCCCTCTTTTCCAACAACCGCTCTACGATCCCCGTGGATCAGATAGTGATCAAGCTGCCCTTGCTTTTCAGCTAAAACACCCTCCACCTCAGCCTCATAAATGCGCTGAATTTCAAGATTACGAGATTGCTCGTTTAGACGACTTAAGGCCTTTGAAGTTCTTGCAAAGATCACAAGCCCGCTTACAGGACGATCCAGGCGGTGAATTGCATGAAGAAAGACGTTTCCTTCTTTTTTGTACTCTTCTTTAACCCACTCTTTGACAAGCGATTCGAGACTTTCTTTGCCTGAAGAGTCAGGTTGAGTGAGAAGGTCTGCTGGTTTTAGAGCGATGAGAAGATGATTATCACTAAAGAGAATTTCGACGTTGTCTAAGGACTTCATATAATAAAAGGGTTGTGGCTGATGCGACATTGAGAGAATCTGCAATCCCACACATCGGAATGCGCACTAAAATATCAGCCTGTTTCATCCAGTTTTCTGTCAGACCATATTGCTCGCTTCCTACAACAATTGCAAGAGGAACAGTGAACTCTACTTCCGTAAAATCTTTTTTTGCATGAGGCGTTGCAGCAACAAGCTGGATCTTCTTTTCTTTTAAAAAGGAAAGCGTCTCTTCACTTGTGGCCTCAATAACAGGTTGCGTAAACAGCGTCCCGATGCTTGATCGCACAACATTTGGATTATGAATATCGGTCATTCGATCGCACACAATCACGCCATCTGTACCTGCAGCGTCTGATGAGCGCAAAATCGTTCCCAGATTTCCCGGTTTTTCTACTTTTTGAGCAACTAAGAGGAACGGATTTTTTTTGAGTTTAAGATCTTTTAGATTCAGGTGAACTTGTGGGGCTATTGCTAAAAGTCCATCAGGACGATCGCGATAGGAGATTTTATGAAACACATCTTTTGAACACTCGAGGATCTCAGCGCCTGATCTTTCAATGAGATCGCTTTCATTTTTTCCTAAAAAAAGCTCCGGACAGATAAACAAGAATTCGATTTTTCTCATCGCGTCAACCGCTCTTAAAATCTCCCGATATCCCTCGATAAGAAACTGCCCTGCTTTGTCTCTTCCTCGCCTGTCTCTTAACGCGACAGCTGCTTTTACTCGTGTGTTTTGCAAACTTCGAATCTCAGTCATATTGGATCCTTGCAAAAGCGCCGTTTGGAATGGGAAATATATCCGTTCCGGTCAAAAGCATTTCTCCTGTTTCAGGCTCCTTGCCAAACACTTGGGTCAAAAGCGTTCCTAAAACAGTCGGAGTAAATCCTGGGGTGTGGCACGAAAAAATGAGAAACTTTGGCTTTGATGAGAGCACGTTTTTGCAGGCATCGAGAAGCGTTAAAATCTCCTCTTCAATCTTAAAGATTTCTCCTTTCGCCCCCCTTCCAAAAGTTGGCGGATCCAAGATAATCCCTTCGTATTTGCGACCCCGTTTTTCTTCTCTTTTTAAAAACTTAATCGCATCGTCAACGATCCAACGAATCGGCGCATTGGATAGGTTATTGAGCGAAGCATTCTCTCGGGCCCAATCAACCATTCCTTTAGACGCATCAAGATGACACACACTTGCGCCCTCTTGAGCGGCAGCAAGCGTTGCCCCTCCCGAATAGGCAAATAAGTTAAGAACCTCGTCCCCTTTTGTGATCAAAGGACGCATCCAATTCCAAAGCGTTGCATGTTCAGGAAAAACGCCGAGATGGCCAAAGTCTGTGAGGGAGATTTTCATGCGCACGCCCTCAATTAAGATGTCCCACTCATCGGCAAGCTTTTTCTTGGATTTCCAGCGAGTTGCACCTTCGCGAGAAAAGGTGGCATCTGCATCCGTTTTTTTGGTGGGTCGCCAAACAGCTTGCGCGCACGGCCTACACAGGATGATGTCGCCAAAGCGCTCCCACTTTTTCCCCTCTCCACTGTCAATTAATTGATATGTATCCATAGACGGGAAGGAGTTTAACATTTCGCCCGATTAAAGGTTAGAGGGTGCTGATGCAAATCAAAAATTAACAGGATCCGCTTCGCTACAGGATCGGCTCCGCCGGCAGGATACGCGCTTCGCGCTTGCAGGATAGTGCCTAAATGGAAACAAACTCGAGAGACAGACTCTCGGTTTGAAAATTAACAGGATCTTGTTAATTTTTCCCCAAAGAGTTCACTTCCCAAGCTTGCTTCTTCTTGAGCACTATCCTGCAAGCGCGAAGCGCGTATCCTGCCACCGCGTCAGCGGTGATCCT
>CBDUSP010000078.1:0-4478 GCA_965370365.1 uncultured bacterium
ATGTTTTTGACTAAAACATTTTATCCTGCAAGCGAAGCGGATCCTGTTCATTTTTTCTTCGGGAGTTCTTCTTCCCAAACCTGTTTCTGTTCAAGTTCTATCCTGCCGCAGCGTCAGCTGCGATCCTGCCACCGCGTCAGCGGTGATCCTGCAAGCGAAGCGGATCCTGTTAAATTTTAGCGGAGAATTGTAACGAGGTGTCTTTCGTCCTATCTTTTACGGTGGATCCTGTTCATTTTTTACGTCAGCCCTAACAGAATCTACAAGGGAGCTTTTGTGAGTACGTTTGAAGAAGACTTACTGCAACTGATGGACACTCCGAAATAATGGAAAGAAGGTGGCTCCTTGAAAGAGAAAGTAAAACAGCATCTGTCTTGCAAATGGCGGAATACCCTCTTGGCTTCTCATTGAAAAGAGCCTCATCGCCAAAATAGTTTTCCTTTAAAACCTCGAAGAGAGGCTTTCCCTTTTCATCAAAAATTTCAACCGTTCCAACAGCTACAAAGTAAATCCGATTGGCTACTTGACCAGCATCGAATACTTTTTCTTTTGCATCGTAGTCATCTTCGTGGAGCTTTTCTGCAATCGCAAGAAGAAGCTCGAGTTCAAGCTCGTTAAAGAGACGGACTTTTTTTAAGAAAAAGGCTTTTTCAATCAGGCTCTTCATACGCGTTCTTTCCTATTGGGTGTTTGGAGTTTCGTTTTTAGACGGGTAGCGACAACTTTGTCAAAAAGAAGAGGTGATTTGTCGAGTTTGTCGAGAAGCTCAAGTAAAGTAAGTTTTGGGAGATCCCCGTGCCACTTAAGGCAAGCCTCCATTTTTTCTTCTATTGGAAGATCATCGACAAGGGGAGCAATCAGGCGGAAGGTTTTTGCATCACAGGTTCTCTCTAAACTCTCTACTGCATTGGCCCGAATCTTTTCATTGCGGCTATGAAGCGCTCTTACAAGGATCCCTGAATCTTCGAGTGATCCGGCAGCTCCAAGAAGATGAATGATAAAGTCGATAACCGACTGATACCCGGCTAAAAGTGCGCTTTGCAGCATGGAAAGATCGTAGAGGGGATATTGCTTTTGAATGGTGTTTGCAAAGTAAAAGTAAAAATAGGCCCGGTCGATTTCAATATCGAGAATGTCAGGGAGAATCGAGCGAAGCTGCGTTAGCCTGAGTTTGGCGAGAATTTTCCCAGCTAAAATGCGCGCTCCGTCTGGAAGCGCGATGTCTTGTGTAAGAGAAAGAAGCAAGGGAGAGATGTTTGTCCCCATTTGGCTGACGATTTCTTCGACTTTTCGCCTTTCAGCTGGACGAAAGTAAACGCTTGCAAGGAGGAGATCTTTAATTGTTGATGTGTCAGAGAGCTTTCCAAGCGTTTCTAGAAGGAAGAGTCGAAGAGATGGATCGCGCGAGTTTTCAAGTTCTTCAATCAGGCGAGAAGCGTGTCTGTGAAGTTTAGGCCCTGCATGAAGACTCATTGCTCTAGCTGTTGCTTTTTTTACTAAAAGCGACTCGTGACCCAAGAAGGGAAGCGCTTTTTCTACAGTATCTTCTCCACTTAAGAGCTCGAGTGCCATGCTGATCTCATCAATCCCACTTGATTTTAGCATGGTATCTAGTGGTCTTTGATGGGGCCCTCTTTTTTCAAGATAGAAACTTGCGTGTTTTGCAAGCTCTTTAGAAGGAGGTTCAGAGGTCCATTCATCGATTACCTGTGTGACATGGAGGTATTGTCCGAAAGGGCTTTTATCTAAAAGCTGCATAAGCCGAATCTTTGCAACAGTTCCAAAGTGTTTTGTGGCGAGAAAGATCTCTTTTAAATCAGAGAGATTCCCAATTTCTAGAAGCGTTTTAGCTCCCAAAATTTGCATGTCCTCATCGTTAGATCGAAGGGCTTTAAAGACTGTTTTTCTGAAGCCTTTCTGCTCTTTTTTAGACATAAGAGAAATCCATGTTTTTAGCTTGCGATCGAAGTGAAGCGCATTTTCCTTCAAGTTGCTCAAAATGGCAGAGGAATAAACAGCGCGCACCGCTAAAGCAAGGACGCACACTAAAACAGCGAGTCCAAGTCCGAGCCATCTGCTTTCCGCGTGAAACGAAAACAAAAGACACGAGCTAATGAGCATACCGACGGGCTCGAAAAAAGAGCCAATGAGAATACGTACTTTGGATTTAAGTTTTGTTGGAACCGCATTTGTCATGAGGTTCATGTTGTTGTCATCGAAGGTGTAGAGAATGCCCTCAATCGCAACAAGGCCTAAAATGGCAAGAGGCAGACCTTTTGAAAAGACCCATACCGAATAGACAGCGAGGAAAAAAAGGGGGGTCACCAAAATCGCGTTATTCAAACCCGTTCTTCGTACAAAGCGGTTGTAGAAGAACATGCCTATGAGGATGTTGAAAAACGAAATAAAGGCTCTGCATTTCCCTAAAAACTCAGTCACCTCGCCTTCAGCTCCCTTAAAGGCGGAGCCAAAGCTCTCCATGTAATTGAACTCAGTGACTGTTAAAATAAGCTGGGTGCCAAGTCCCATGAGAAGCAAAAAGAGGACAAAACGCGATTTAATTAAGAGCTTCAATGTAGCCATTAAAGAGCTTCTGCTCGCAGAAAACACACCCTCCGTACTGTCGTCATGAATGGCTTTTGCATGAAGAGCGATTCGTCTGGCCTCTCTCATCGCTAAGAGCATCGAGAGACTTGCCGCCACTAAAAGAGCTGAAAAGCCAAGGGTATCAAGAAGAAAGTTGATCGCAAGGCCTGATACGATGGCGCCAATGTAATAGGCTGCATTGTAGATGGCATAGACTCTTTTGGCGTCTTGAAGATCGTGGTATTCATCCGTGAATGTCCAGGAAATGGGGATCATGACCATAAAGAACATTTTTGAGGCGATTTTAAGGGCATACCAGAACCACTCGGATGGATTCGTTCCCATCAAAAACGCAGCACTAACGCAAATGGCGGCGCCAATCCCAAGGGAAATCATTAAAATCCGATAAGCACTGACCCTTTTTAAGCTGTGTAAAACAAGAGCAGAGATCGCGATCATGGCCAATGCAATGCAGAAGTAGACGCGGGGGAAGAAGTCAGCACCGACCTTTTCGAGAAAGAGACCGTCAGAAAGGGTGTCTAGGCATGTATTTCCAAAGGCCCAAAGGATCGCAAGTCTTGCAAACTGAAGAGCTTGCATTCCTTCGCCCAAATGAAGGCCAAAAACATTTCGAACAATTTTTTGCATCGTGTCCTAAGATAAGGAAGTCCCAGAGCGTATTTTACTTTAAATGACTATATACCGAAAGTGGTTCAAGAAACCCCTGTTAGGGCAGGTTGAAAGGAGGAACCGGAGAAACTCCCCGTGATGGTGGAGATTTTGTGAGATTAACGTGAATTCTAGTCTTGCCCTGTTTGGCCGGATCTCCGTTACAAAAGAGCCCTATGCCGCAAATAGAGATCGGGGAAATATCTGTCCTTATCAAAGAATCTTCCTGCATTTCTAGGCTCATCTCATAGGAGGCTATCTCTGTTTGGGGGATTTCATTTTCTTCGGGGAGAGGGTTTTTTTTAAAGCTTTTTACAGACGCCGTGGGGATCATCTGCTCTAATACCTCTGCAGCTGCATTTTTTAAGCATGGGAGACACAGAGGGGCCTCTTTCTTTCCTGTAGAGAAGGAAGTCTTTGCTTTGCAGTTAGTCCCACTGCAGTCATCTTCTGTGTTCATGAGTCTTCCGAGGAACTCCATCGTATAGACGGGGGTAATGACAGAGCCTTTTGCATCTTTTTCATCAATGGGGAAATTCGTATTGTAGTTTGGTCGACGTGTTATGGAGGCGGCGAGCTTTATCTTTCCTCCCCATGGCCGGAGGGATTGATCAATCAAATTGGTGGCGATGGCAGTCGTTCCCGCGAGCAGAGGAATTGCAGAGGAATTTTGTGATAAGTGACCGATGGTAGCGATTGTATGTGCGCTTCTTAACATTGAGTCAAGCAAAGAAGGATATGTTCTTTGCTCCAGCCTTTCAAAAGAGATTTTTACATATTCTGGTCCTGAGGGAGGAGCCTCGTATGAAGACATACCAGGGGTCTCGAAATTATAGGGTCTGTATTCTAGATCGTTTGGTTTTTCTTCAGATTCGACTCCAAGTGTGCGTTCCAGATTAGATTTCTTTCGATGAGATAAAACGCATCGGAGCCCAAAATGAAGGCCTATTCCTGTAGCTGCGCAGATAAGCGTGTCACTGTTGAGCCAGTCCTTGATGCTTCTTTCATTGAGAAGGCAGAAAGTGCTGAAACCAAGATAAGCAACTCGTTGGGAGATATTTCTTACCTGGATATCATTATACGCCCTAGACTTTGGGTTCAAGTGGGCTAGTTGTGATGAGCTGTGCGTAGACAAGGCAGAGGATAGGACTAGAGCAGCGAGCCCAGCATATAGTGGTAAATCGTTATTTTTAGTTGAGATGGATCCAGACATAGCCTTACTT
>CBDUSP010000079.1:0-4264 GCA_965370365.1 uncultured bacterium
GGTTTCCGAATTAACTTTTTTGGCGTTTTTGACTCGAACTCCAGGCAAAGCAGTTATTCAGTGGCTCCTTAAGGAACCACTGAACAAGAATTACAGTTTTTTAATTGCTCTATACCCAAAAGACAGAAATGGAACAGAAATAAGAAGATAAACAAACCAATACCTAGCATCCCATTTGAGGATGACCGCTCCTTTATGGGAGAATAGGAGCATGAGCAGACTCAAGACACAAAGCTGTATCCCTAGAGTGAAGAGGACCGTTGGAAGAAATGTGCTCGGCTTTACATCGGCCTCCTCTTCATCAAACGCGACCGGCGGACCTTCTTCTGCAAGCTCATCAGCCGCAGACTCCGTAGACTCACTATACTGGGGCTGGCTTTGGTAGGATTGATCCACATTGGTGATGTAAGAAGAGTACCTTTGCTCTGGTTTTTCCTCTCGCAAGTCCGCTGCACAAAAAGGGCAAACGATCACATCGATGTCGATTTCCCCATCGCAGTTGTGGCACAGTTTCTGGCGTTTTTTTGGTTTCATAGTCCCTTAATGCGAGGATACTCTTTCCCCTTTTTTTTGTCTTCGGTATACTAATGCCTATGACAGAGAAAAAAATATTTGATATCGCGGTTATCGGGGCTGGCCCCGGTGGATACGTAGCGGCAATTCGCGCGGCACAATCAGGCAAGTCGGTTGCTTTGATTGAAAAAAGCTTTCTTGGAGGAACCTGTTTAAATGTAGGATGCATCCCCACAAAAACGCTTCTTTCATCAGCATCTGTCCTCTCCCAAGTAAAAAGAGCAGAGGAATTTGGGATCCAAACAGGTCCCATTAAGATCGCATATGACAAGATGAAAGAGAGAAAGGACCGCATCGTTACAAACATTAGATCCGGTCTTGAAGGCCTCATCAAGTCCAACAAAATCACCATCTATAGGGGCTCTGCGCAATTTGAGTCTCCAAAAGAAATCAAAGTTACCGGGGAAGACAACCTCTTTATCAAAGCTGAAAACATCATTATCGCGACAGGATCTATCCCCTTAGATGTGAAGGCTTTCCCCTGCGATCACGATCGGATCCTAAACTCCACCTCCATTCTCGATCTGACAGAAATCCCAAAGAGTTTAGCAATTATCGGTGGAGGATATATTGGTTGTGAGTTTGCCTCTCTCTTTGCTGAGCTTGGATCAAAGGTGACAATTTTAGAAGCTCTCCCCTCTATCTTGGCCCTACAAGGCAAGGGAGTTTCCCAATTCATGACACAAGCGTTTAAGAAAAAGGGGATCGAGATCAAAGCAAATGTCATGGTCAAAAACGTTCAAAACAAAAAAAACCAAGTTGAGATCCTCCTGAACGATGGATCAACACTTAACGCTGAAAAAGCACTTATCTCTGTCGGCCGCAAGCCCTACACAGAAAATCTCATGCTCGAAAAAGCCGGCTTAAATACACTTGAGAGAGGCTTTTTGGATGTAAATGATCGCATGGAAACCGAAGCGAGAGGAATTTTTGCAATTGGGGATGTGACGGGAAAAGCAATGCTTGCCCACGTAGCCTCACACCAGGGAATCGTCGCTGCTATAAATGCGTGTGGTCTTGATGCAAAAGTACACTACGATGCTGTTCCTGCAGTGATTTTTACGCATCCAGAAGTTGCGTCCGTTGGCCTCACTTTGGAGCAAGTAAAAGAAAGAGGGATCCCCTATAAACAAGGGTCATTCCCCTTTCAAGCCATTGGAAAAGCGCAAGCCTCAGGAGATCCGGAAGGCTTTTCTGAAATCATTGCGCATGAAAAAACAGGGCAGATTCTTGGCGCAACGGTGATTGGGCATGAAGCGTCGAACTTGATCGCCGAAATGGCCCTTGCAATGCAAAACGAACTAACACTTGAGTGTATTTTCGAGACAATCCACACACACCCAACGCTTGCTGAGATTTGGCATGAAACAGCTGCCATGACACTTGGAACCCCTATCCACCTGCCCCCAAAGAGAAATTAGAAAATCGGCCAAAATAATCCTCAAAATCGGCGAACCCTAAGTTATGAAAGAGGTCTCATGAGCAACAAATTAAATATTCTCCCTGAAAACGAAGAAGAAAAACCTCTCGGAAGATTTCCCTCATGGCTTCACATGAAACTGCCCAAAGGGAAAGAGATTTTTCGCACAAATGCCATTGTTAAAAAACATGGACTTAGCACCGTTTGTGAAGAAGCAAAATGCCCCAATCGCCTTGAGTGTTATACAAAAAAAACAGCCACATTTTTAGCGCTTGGCAAACAGTGCACGCGCAATTGCGGCTTTTGCGATATTGACTTTTCAAAAGCACCCAAAGAGCCTGAAGCAGATGAGCCTCAAAGGATTGCAAAATCAGTCCAAGAGTTGGGCTTACGCCACGTTGTGATTACAATGGTTGCAAGAGATGATCTCGAAGATAAGGGGGCAGCTCATATCGCAGCCATTATCCGAGAAGTGCGAAGAGTAAATGAGGGAGCTACTATTGAAGTTCTCACCTCCGATTTTTCAGGTGATTTCAAAGCGCTCGACACTGTGCTTGCAGAGAAGCCCGAAATTTTTAACCACAATATTGAAACCGTTCGCGCCCTTTCTCCCCGTGTAAGACATAAGGCACAGTATGATCGCACTCTCTCAGTGCTTAAACACGCAAAAGACTCTCCAAACCCACCCCTTATTAAATCGGGGCTTATGGTTGGACTTGGAGAAACCGAAATCCAAGTAAAAGAGACAATCTCCGATCTAAAGACCGCTGGTTGCGATATCATTACCCTCGGCCAGTACTTACAAGCAAGTCGTATCAAACTAAGAGTCAAGGCCTTCGTTCATCCAGATCAATTTAAAGCCTATGAGATTTACGGTCTCTCTATCGGGGTAAAGCATGTCTACGCAGGGCCTTTTGTTCGCTCTAGCTACAATGCAGGCACCTTTGCTCCAAAAAAATAACCCCCTCTATATTAAGGAGTTGTGATTATTGCAACATACGTTGCCAATTTTGGACCAAAAATGGCATAATGGGTAGCAAGATGCTAAAAAGATTTTTTATCCCTCCTGAAAAAAGCAGCTACTTTCTCTTTGGCCCCCGGGGGACAGGGAAAACAACCTGGCTTAAACAACACTATCCGGATGCCTATTGGATCAATCTGATAGACCCTGAAATCTTCCGCCTTTTCTCCACAACACCTGAAAGACTGCGCCAAATTCTAAAAGAAATTCCCGATCAAAAAATCGTTGTTATCGATGAAGTGCAAAGAGCGCCAGAACTGCTCAACATCGTTCATAGCTTGATCGAAGAAAAAAAGGGCTATCAATTTATTTTGACAGGATCAAGCGCACGTAAATTGAAGAAAGACGGAGTCAATCTTTTAGGTGGGAGAGCTCTTCTAAAATATATGCCCCCTTTTTTCGCGAGTGAACTCGGGGACTCTTTCCAATTAGAAAACAATGTGCGCTTGGGAATGCTTCCGATTGTTCTAGATTCTCCACACCCTAAAGAAGTTCTTCGCGCTTACGCAGGGATTTATCTCAAAGAAGAGGTCCAAGCAGAAGGAATTGTTCGCAACGTCGGAGACTTCGCTCGTTTTCTAGAAACGATGAGCTTTTCACAAGGCTCCCTAATTAATTCATCAAATATCTCACGAGAGTGTCAAGTAGCCAGAAAAACGGTTGATGGATATCTCATGATCCTCGAAGACCTTCTTCTTTCATTCCATCTAGATGTTTTTCGCCACAAAGCCAAAAGAGCCGTCTCTGATCACACAAAATTCTATTATTTTGATGCGGGTGTATATAACTCTATCCGCCCACAAAGTTTTCTAGATAAGAAAGAAGAACTTGAAGGGGCTTCACTTGAAGGTCTTGTAGCACAGCAACTTAAGGCTTGGGCAAACGCCCAAATAGATCCTTACAAACTGCATTTTTGGCGCACTCCATCTAAACTCGAAGTTGATTTTATCGTGTATGGAGTCAATTGCTTCTTAGCAATCGAAGTTAAAAATGGATCGGTCGTCCATCCAAGTGATTTACGCGGACTTGAGGCTTTTCAAAAAGACTACCCAGAAGCCAACGTAGTTTTGCTTTACCGTGGGAAGCATCGATATAAAGAAAAGGGGATTCTTTGTTGTCCAGTTGAGGACTATCTCCTTCAAATTCATCCAAACAACCCCCTTCCTGAAAGCTCAAGCGAATAATAAAAAATGCAGACATTTTTGCCCCAAGAGAGCAAATGTAGGAAAGAGAGGGGTGCGTTGAGGTGG
>CBDUSP010000080.1:0-4174 GCA_965370365.1 uncultured bacterium
CTATTTTTTACCTTTTGGTCTTTTTTGTTCTCTGGCGCCTTAGTCATTTCCCCCGGTTTCTTTTAGCACAAGGGAAGACCATCGGTCTTTTTTTAGTTCTTGTATTTGGCTTTCGGTTCTTTGTTGAATTTGTGAAGTTTGAGCAAAGCTCTCTTTTAGCTGCTTCGCTTACTATGGGACAGATTCTCAGCATTCCAATGGTTTTACTGGGTCTATTTCTCTATTTTAGACGCCATTCCAACGTAGCCCGTTAAAAGCTCTTTCGAAAAACGAAACGAAAAATCAGCAGGCACTTTACGCGTGAAAAGCATGCGGAAAAAGGGGGCATTAAACCGAGGACGGAGTCCCATCATGGACTCGACCCCGAGGTCGTTTTTTTTGCAAAGCAAGCGAAGTTCCTTAGGCTTAATAAATAAAGGATAGATGTGCATGTTCTTGGGAGCATTTTTTACGCACCAGTCAACCCCCTTGATGATGAAGAGGTAGCTCAAAGGATTGCGATTGAACGTGTGAAAGAAGAAAATTCCTCCTTTTTTTAAAACGCGGCTCGCTTCTTGAATGAGTTTTTCGGGCTCTTCCACATGCTCTAAGATATCCATTGCAGAGACGACATCAAATGAATTGTCTGGGAAGGGGAGCTCATAGGCGCTGGCATGAATATAGGAGACTTTTTGTGTCGGATCTTTTGCGCGCGCAACTTTTAAGCTCTCCTCAGAAAGATCGATTCCAGAGATTTTAAATCCTAGAGGCGCAAGGGCGTTTGTGAGAAGGCCTGCCCCACAGCCCACATCGAGGACGGATGCATTCTGAAAGCGCTTTTGTATTTCTTTGATGATCCACGGGTTACGGACTTTATTCTCGGCTCTAAGAAGGGCGATGGGATGATCTAAGGCCGTGTACCAGTCATCTCCTAGGGAATCATAAAACGCATTGTTTATTCCGTTGCTGGTTTCTCTTTCCATATAAAGTTCCAATATACGACTTGGTAGATGCAAAAGAGGACCATAATCGCAAACTGCGTCTTCAAAAATAGACGGAGGAATTGCGGTTGATCCAACCATCTAGCGATCCATGGGGTAACCTCGGCACCTTGAACAACGGGCCAAATAAAGCCTGCGGCGATCAGGGTGATTGGGTGGATGGTGAACAAAAGGGCATGGAGCCATTGCTCTGATGCGGGGCAGTGTTCTTTGTGAACGAACTCATCTTTTGTGACTAAGATGCATGAGCCGGCAGCAAGCAGAATATAGAAAATGAGGTTTTGCGTTGAAAAGGGGACAAATAACACAAACCCCATACAAAGAATCACGCTGAGTGTATCGATCGGGTGCCCGATCCTCTCCCACTTCGGCAGTCCGCGCTTTATATGGAAGTAGCCCTCATCAAAGAAAAGAACGATTCCCTGAAAAATAAAAGGGAGAATGCCGAGTATCCACATGAGGTTATCCTTTTTCCATGATCGCTCCTGCTGTATTTAGACCCGGTCCAAAAGCAAGAGAGACGATTTTTGTGCCCTTTGGGATCTCCTTATCATGAAGGATTCTCTCCCATATATGGGGCAATGTTGCAGAAGACATATTGCCATAATTTTTTAGAATTTCATAGCTATACTTCATTTGGGTATCAGAAAGCCCTAACGCTTTTTGCACATAGAAAAGGATTTTTGGTCCGCCCGGATGCACTGCAAAGAGAGCGTTTTTTAATAAATCTTGTGATGAGATATTTGCTTTTCTTGAGAGAGTTTCTAAAAAGGGGAGAAGGGCTCTGGAGATTAAAACAGGCACTTCTTTTTGCAAAGTCATTTCAAATCCCCAGCTCATAACATCCCAACTCATTGATTTTATGGAGTTTGGAATGATCTCTTCAGCTGATGCAAGGACTTTGATGTGGGGTTTATCAGTTTCTTTTTGCATAGAATACTTAATGAATCCATCGGCAAAGAGACTTTGCGATACGAGCTGGTCTAGATTGTGATTTGCTGGATTTACATGGAGAGAGCAGATCTCTGTATGAACGATATCGGCTCTTTTCTTTTCGGGGTTTGATGCAAGGAAGCCTTCTGCCATACGGATTGCTGGGATTGACGCGTAGCAGCCCATGTGATAGGCATGTGTAACTGTTGTGTTTTTTCCCCAGTTCTTTTTTGAGACGATTTTTTGCGCGCCGCTTGGCGAGACATATCCTGTACAGCTGACGTGAATCAAGTCATCCGGAGGAGAGCTTTTTTCAGGGTAGTAGTCCTCAAAGATCTTATCTGTATGCCCGGCGTAGACTCTTGATCGAACGGATAAATCTTTTCCACTTGGATGTTCATTTAAGCGATAGATCTCCATTTTCTCCCAGTCTGTATGAAGATAGTCATCAATTACGTGACCTCTTTTCTGGATATGCTCGGGCTTGCATCCCACTTTCCAGAGTTTTTCAGAGATTTCTTCTCGAAAGGAACTCTTTTCTGCTTTTGTATGGGCCTCTACAAGCCAGTTGAGGCAATCTTCTTGGGCAGTTTCATGAGGGGGGCGTAGGATTTTAAAGTCGGACAGAATCATGGGCCTGAACATATTCCTTGTCATGAACAAATTGCAATCAAAATCTCAATTGCTTTAGACTCCTCCTCCTATGAAAGCACTGTTTTGGATGATTCTATTAATCGGGGGATATGTATGGGTGGTCACATCGGGTCATGATGAATTCCTCCTGAAACAGGTCAAGATGGTCTATGAAGCGGTCCTAACGTGGTTTGAAGATGCTGAAATCGATTTTCAGACTTAGGGAGACACTGAATAACTCATTTACCAGCTAATTAGAGGATCATGGATACTCCGGTCACTGCAAGCGCGATTGCAAAGATCCTTCTCACGATATGAGCGGGAAGAATGTGGGCGAGCTTGGCTCCAGAGCTCGTTGTCAAAAGAGAACTCACTCCAATACCTAGAAGGGCCGGGATACTTATAAACCCGATCATGTTTGGCCCCACATCTTTCCCATGAGCAATAAAGAGATAGATCGCGGTTCCTGCGAGTGCTGTTGTTAGCGTCCCTGCAGAAGAACTGGCCACGGCATTTTGAATCGGTACGCGATAGGCAAGGAGGACGGGGACCATGAATATTCCGCCTCCAACACCCAATAACGTAGAGAGCGCGCCGATGATGATTCCAAACAGACTTAACGTTTTTGTGGGCCTTTCTGCAATATGTCCTTGAAGAAGTTTTGGAAAGAAAAAATAGAGGGAGAGCAAAAGAGCCATGATGCCAAAAAAGATTTGGAGAAAATGACTTGGCAGGACCGTTGAAATAAAAGCTCCAGCGATACATCCAGCGATAAGCCCCGGGATAATAATTTTCAAAACAGACGGGAGTAAAGCTCTCTTTTTATGGTGTGCAAAGGAGGATCCTGCGGATGTAATTAACGTTGCTCCAAGTGATGTTGCAATGCATGTATGCATGAGATACGTAGTATCAAATCCGTAGTGATGAAGGATGTAAAATAACGCAGGAACTGAGATAACTCCGCCACCAATTCCAAGCAGTCCAGATAACAATCCGGTAACTAAACCAATGATGATGTAAAAGACAATAATCATGCTGTTTTTTTGTTGAAAATTGCATTATTTGATGATTTTTTGTGTAAAAGCAAGAGGTTTTTTTACGCGCATTTTTACTTCTCTTAGTCCTTGATTATAAGGGGGTTAAAATTATCTTGCTTTTTGCAACCTTCTTATTATTAGTTGGTTACGGTTTGTTTGTTTTTTTCTCTCCTATTTTCGCTGTTTTTATTTTTTTTTAAATTTTTTTACTTTTAAAAACTGCCTCCAGAGCGCGCTGTGAGGCTAGTTTTCCATTTTCATGTTTTTTGTGTATGTGTTTAATTAGCTGTGCTTGTTTGTAATTATTTGTAAAAAAATATATATTAGAAAGTATAAAGCAGATGCAGAGCGCGGGACTAACCGCTGAATTTGCAAAAATAAGCGAAGCTCTCGCGATCTGCTCGACCAAGGAGGAAAAAATGGTAAAACGCAGAAAGAAGGCTGCTAAAAAGGCTGTGAAGAAAGCAAGCCGAAAGACAGCTAGAAAAACAACAAAAAGAAAAACAGCTAAAAGAAAAACAGCTAAAAAAGCAACTCGCAAAACAGCGAAACGCAAAACAGCAAAAAGAAAAACAGCAAAAAGAAAGACTG
>CBDUSP010000081.1:0-4005 GCA_965370365.1 uncultured bacterium
TTGGCCGAAGCGCGGGCGAATGAGTTGTTCAGTGTCTACCTAGGCGAAGGTATTTCTCGTAATTGGTATAAATATACAAAAACCTCTTGAAAGGGCTGCGTCCAAAGGCGCAGCTCTTTTAGAGATTTTTCTAAAGAATCCATCTCCTCTTCAAAGCAAGCAATCGCTCGGGCTTTTCCCAAAATAGTGGCTATATTCACGCCTGTATGCTCAGAGTCTTGAACGCTATCCTCTAAATCATCCGCAATCTGAAATGCCATTCCTAAATGATAGGCGCATTTTTTAAGACGAGGAACTAAAGACAATTCGCCCCCACCAAAGAGCCATCCAAAGAGAAAAGAGATTTCAAACAGAGTGACTGTTTTTTTGTAAATAACATCCCGAATAGTGTCTAGGCTTACGTTCGGCGGGAAAAGGTCAAAAAACTGCCCTTGCGTGGCTCCCTTCGCGCATTTCGTTGCAGCATCAAGACACTCCATTGCCCGTTTATCTGCACTTGCAAGAAACAGAGGATTTTCCCGCATCTTTTTTGCGTTCTCATAAATCCCTCCATAGCCACAAGCAATGAGCGTATAACTTGCTAAGATCGCCGTGCTCTCTTCAAAAGCCACATGTAAAGAGGCTTTACCTCGTCTTTCTGCGTCATTATCCATGCAGGGGAGATCATCGGCAATTAAAGATGCCGTGTGAAAAAACTCCACACCCAAGGCAGAGGGCATCACATCACAAGTGCCAAGAGCTTCAGCTGTAATTAAAGTAAGGATCGGTCGAAGTCGCTTCCCTCCATTTGTAAGAGAGTAAGAACAAGCCTCTTCAAGCTTTGATGTCCCGCCCATCTGACTGGCATACTGAATAAGCGCCTCTTCAACGCGCTTCTTATACGAATCAAGAATCATGTTCTTACTCTCTTCATCGGGGGAGTAAAACCCCCAATATTTACAAGCGGATAAACAATGCTTTTTTTCCCAATAAACGTTCCTGGATTTAAAACGCAATTACAGCCAACTTGCACCCCCTCGCCTAAAATCGCTCCCAGTTTTTCAAGATGTGTTTGGATCTTTTTTCCTTGGTAATATCCAAAAATTTTCTTTCGATCAAGTCGCAAGTTTGCACATTTTACGCCAGCGCCCAGGTTAACATTGGGCCCCAGAATCGAATCTCCCACATAGCAAAAATGGGAAGCTACCGCCCCATCCATTAAAAGAGAGTTTTTGATTTCAGAGGCATGACCAACCATGCATTCCTCCCCAAGAACCGTACCCGCCCGTAAAAAAGCGCCGTGGCGAATCGTGCAGTTTCTGCCAATAATGCAAGGTCCTTCAATCAAAACACTCGGATCAATTATGGTTCCTTCTCCAATAGAGATTTCGCCTAAGTTTTTCAAGTAGACACCATCCGGAATTTCGATTTCGATTTTATGGGAGACTGTTTTCAAGTAAATCTCTAAATGGATGAGCGGATCCCAGAGAAAGCCCTCCTTTTGCCAAAGCAAAGAGTGAGCAAATTCTTGAGTAGAGAAGAAGTCTTCGTACTGAAACATCAGGGGTGATGATATCGAATCTTGAGCGAAGAGTCCACAATTTGTGATCCCTCTCTACAGATAATATATTATATATGTATATATTCTTCTTCCTCTTCTGTCTGTGTGGAAATGTTCATAGCCTACGTGTGATCTTCTATGGAAAATCGTTGTCTATAACTTGTTGACAGGATGTTCATTTCTCCGAAGTTTTGAACAACGCCTCCCTTATCGACAACTTACTGACATGTTTTTGAACAAGTTTTAAACACCTTCAAGAAAATTCTCACAAAGTCTACGTTGAATACATGAGAATCAGAAATTCATTTTTTTGTTTTTTTCTTGCTTGTAGCCTTTTTAGCGCAGAAGAGAAGCCTTGTCTTGGAAAAAAGCACATGCGTGTTGAAGCGCGCTACACCGGTCCCAAAGGGATTGGTTACAATAAGGGCTACACATCTTTAGATGCATTTTTTGCTCCATCGATATTTTTGGGGGGATCGTGGCTTCCCTTCATAGATGTGAGAGGCCATACTTTGGGGCGCTGGAAAATCGCTGCGAATGCAGGATTCGGGCTTCGTTATCTTGGCTCATCTTGCGTCGTTGGTTTCAACACGTATTATGATTATCGAAAAACGATCCGCGATCACTATAACCAAGTCTCTGCAGGATTCGAAGTTCTTGGAAAAGTCTTAGATTTTCGTGTAAACGGATATCTTCCTGTTGGACAAAAACAAAGCACCCTTTTCAATGCAGGCTTTGAGTCTTTTCAGGGAAATTCTCTCCTTATCAAAGGAAAACGTGAATATGTTTTCAAAGGAGCGAATGCAGAGATTGCTGCCCATGTTGACTCCATTAAAAGAGCCTCGCTCTATTTTGCAGCGGGTCCCTATTATTTAACGGGAAAAGGGGACACGACTTGGGGAGGACAATTCCGCACAGGAGTGGAGCTTTTCCGCAGACATCTTCGCTTAGAGGGAAACGTTTCATACGATCATCACTTTAAGTGGATTGGCCAGGGTCAAGTTGCTCTGAACATTTCCTTTGGTGGGAAGAGTGAACTTCCAAGTAAAGCAAGCTGTCCGCGCATGAAGACACTCGAGACGCGCGCGATTCAGCCTGTTGTAAAACGAGAGATTATCCCGGTGTCTAAGCATAAAGAAACCCGCGCTGCGATTAATGGAGCTACGGGGAATAATTGGGTTTTCTTATTTATGGACAACTTGAGCTCCTCTGCAGGGACGTTTGAGAGTCCCTTTCCAACACTTTTAGAAGCGCAAAATGCGTCTTCTCCGAATGAGGTGATTTACGTATTTGGTGGGGATGGCACGACAACGGGCATGGATATGGGAATCACCCTGAAAGATGGCCAGCAGCTTCTTGGCGCATCCACATTTCACTTCATTTCTACAACAAAGGGAACGATTCTCGTTCCTCCGCAAGGAACAGTTTTACCAAAGATCACAAGTCCAGCGATAACGGATATCGTTACCCTTGCTAACAACAATACGGTTTCAGGATTTAATCTGACAAAGACGACATCTGGAGATAGCATTTCTGGAAGCGGAATTTCGGGTCTTTTTGCAAGCCAAAATGTATTTGATACAACATTCTTTGATCAAACTGGGATTCATCTGATAAATCCCACGGGAAGGGTTCGTATCATAGACAGCTCTTTCAGTGGGGGGCTTGGCTTTAAAAAGGGTATTTCTGTTGAGCTCACTTCTGGAAAGACACTCAATACTTTGAGCGTTATGGGGAATACTTTTAACAAGATTGAAAGTTTTGGTAGTGGAGATAGCGCGAACATTAGTGTCTCTATTAGTGACGGTATGATGAATACCTTAACTGTGTCGAATAATACTTTTAGCAACATTGAAAACTTTGGCAGTGGAGATAGCGCTGGTGTTGGCGTCTCTCTCAGTGGCGGTATGATTGGCACTTTAAGTACTTCGGAAAACACGTTTAGCAAGTTCGTTGGAAGCACGGGGATTCATTTGGATGTCTCTGGAGGAAAGATAACTACCGTGAACGTTTCGGGAGACACATTTAGCGAGATGGGAGGAACGGGTATTAATCTGTTTCCATCTTCTAGTGGTGCGATTGGTGCAGTAACTATCTTAAGCAGCGATTTTAGTCAGGTTAACGATGGTGGTCAGGGAGTCAATATATCTCCATCTGGAGGAACAATCACTTCTGTAGATATTTCTGGAAGCACATTTAGAGATGTTTTAAGTGGAGTTGGAGTGAAGGTGTCACCGTCTTCTAGCGGTATAGTAAGTCGAGTAAATATTTCAGGAAGTACATTTAGCGATCTGGAATTTGGGAATAAGGGCATCGAGGTGTCTCCATCTGGGGGAACTGTTAGCAGCTTGAGCATTTCTAAAGGTACTTTCAGTAATATTAAAACTGATGGAACGGGAATTGATGTGTCTCCATCTGGTGGCACGATCACTAGCTTGAGCATTTCAGGGGGCACGTTTAGCGGT
>CBDUSP010000082.1:0-3720 GCA_965370365.1 uncultured bacterium
AAAGAGTTTGCTCTTGAATTTGCGTTGCTGCTTGGAAAACCGCAACGAAAAGTCCCAAAACCATACTTACAAGGATCGGGGGCCCTGAAAGAAGTAAGATCAGGATAAGCGCTTGGTATGTAAATTGGAAAATTTCGTTAGCAAACATTTAGGTCCTACTTAAATGAGAGGGCAAGTCCTTGAATCAATACGGTCCATCCATCGACAAATACGAGGAGTAAGAGTTTGATAGGAAGCGCAATGGTTAATGGAGAGAGCATCATCATCCCCATAGCAAGCAAGATATTTGAAACGACAAGATCGATGACGAAAAAGGGGAGGTAAACCAATACCCCAATTTCAAATGCCGTTTTCAGCTGGCTTGTGATAAACGAGGGGGCAAGGACGATAAAATCATCTGGCTTTAACTCCGACTTGTAGGGCTCAGGGAACATGCGATAGGCCAGTTTATAAAAGCTAGTGATGTGTTTGGGAGAGCAGTTTTTCTCCAAAAACTCCTTCAAAGGGCCCTTTGCCTTTTCGACAACGTTGAGAACAAATGTTGCAGCTTCTGGAGAGAGCACAGCCTGAGGTGCTTGTGTTCGGATGACGTTTTCAGAGGCCTTATACATGGCAACGCCTGTTGGGAACATAATGTAAATGGTAAGAAGAAGAGCAATTCCATTTAAGACCTGGTTCGGGGGCGTTTGTTGCACTCCAAGCGCTTGTCTAAGCAGGGCCAACACAACTACGATTTTCATGAAAGAGGTGAGCAGCATGATGGCAAACGGTAAAAGAGAGAGGCCTGCCAAAACGGCAAGCTTTGTCACCATACTTGGATTCAAGCTTCCGTCGGTGGCTCCTGGAATTGCTGTCGCTGCTTGAGAAGGGGCGGCTTGCGCAAAGACTTGGGTCGTCGCAAAGAGAAGTAGAAAAAAGACGAGATATTTCATATTCACTTGTCCATGAAAGATGCAAAGGCGGATTCGAGTGCGCGCCATTGATTTTCTAATTGGGCATTGATGATACCAGCTTCTGTTTCAATCATACAACCCCCAGGCTCGATATCGTCTCTTTCTTGGATTGAAAGATTGTCTAAATGCTCAAAAATGGCTTTGATTTTAGGGCGATTTATTTCAATAACGTCTAAATCCTGACGGTTTACATGAATCGTTACTTTGCGATGCTGTGTCACTGGTTTTAGCGCGGTTAAAACAATGTCAACGATGCGGTCGGGATGCAGTTTTAATTCCTCTCCGATGATTTTGCGCGCAGCTTTCAAAGCAAGAGGAAGGATTTTGGCATGCGTCTCTTTTTGGAGTATTTTTAGCTCTTCATCGAGCATGAGAAGATGCTTATTTAAGGAGACAAGCCCTTCTTGAAAGCCTTCATTGAAGGCGCTTTCCTTTATTTTTTCTGCCTCAATTGTTACGTCCTTTTTATAGGAGGAGGCCTCTTCTTTGACGGTTTCAATAACTTCTTGAGCGCTCACAACTTTAGAAAATTCGGAGGAGGGGACTGTTTTTTTTCCAGGTGCAAGGTGCACCTCTTTGGAAGAAAATAAAGAGAAGAATTTTGCCATTTTTTGAGTTCCGCTAAACGAGCTCTTTTAATTGTTCTGATAGCCACTTGGCAACACCGGGCATTGGCTTTCCTTGTGAAAGTTTTGCAAGAGCTTTCCCTCTTCCGCTATCTAGCTGGTGACAAACGTGCCAGATGAGATCGGGATGTTGTCCTACAAGGGCGCATCCAAGTCTTGCAAGGCCAATTTTATGAAGCATTCGTCGAAGTTCTCCCTTTGTCCCGTCCCATTTTTCTAGATGGATTTTTACAGGAGGGTAGGGCTCTTTGTGATGGCTAGTCACTTTGAGGAACTGCCTTTCTTCATCTGATAAGCAACTGTAGATTTTATTGAGAATTTTTGTCTCTACAATTTGACGAATCTCATAAGAAAGATCATAGAGGGAAAGAAAGTCGATCAACTGGATCAGCTTTTTTTTTTCGATTTGCAAAAGAAGATTCAGGGGGGATGATGGGAGATGATGGATGGGAAGAATCTCTTCTTCTTGCATGTCATCTAAAAGCGTTTTTCTTAAAAAATTAGCTCCCATTGGCGAGATGGAATCTGCCGATGGGGAAAGATCGATTGTTTTACTCAAAGGTTTTTGGATGCGGGGATTTAAAGCGCGTAAAAAGAGCTTTTGCTCTTTTTCAGGATAGCTTTGAATCACCGGGGCAAACCAAGACCAGTGGATATGATCGAAAGGGGATTCAGTAGATTCTTCTATTTCAAGGGGAATATCGGGATATTCGGATAAAGCGGCTCTTCTCTCATCGGGAAGATGGCGAGCAAGCGACTCTCTCCTTTCGGGAGCCGCAGCTACAAGAAATGCTTTGAGAACGATTTCTTGTCTACTTTTCATCGATGGCTCGTCGTTATGAGGTTGAAGGCGGTTCAGAAGGGCCTTCTGATGGTGTTTCAGGAGGTGTTTCAGAAGGAGGTCCTGGCTCCTCTGGAGGGGCTTCGGGAATTTCAGTTACTCCTACAGTCGTTTCCTTTTTCTTGAAAAGCTCTCTGCGAATTTGTGGATAGAACTTGTAAATGGCCCATCCAATTGCTGCGCACAAGAGAGAGATTAACAAAATAAATAAAAAGAAAATCACGCGAAAACGAATTAAGGAACTTTTTGTAAGAACAAGGCCCCAAATGCTGACATAGGTTTGTTCAAGAGCGGAGCCTCCAATGGGTTCTCCTTCAGGTGTTAGTGTGATATCAGCGAACCTAGATCTATCTGAAATAACAGTGACATTGTCATAGGAAAGATCGTTGACGCTTCCGGCCAAGAGTCTTTTGATCTTCGATTCTAAGTGGTTGTTTGGATCGTCGAGAACTCCTTGATGCTTTATGTAGACCGCTGCAGTTACTTTTTGGGGAGTCGCACTTGGAATAGGAGAGGTCTCTTCAGGAGGGAAGGAAAGTTGTACATCTGCTTCAAGGATGCCATCAATTTTTCGAATTGTGTTTTGGAGTTGTTCTGCGAGACCCGCTTGGTAGCGGATTGTTTCCTCTTTATCAGAAGACATCAGTCCCGATTTTGCAAACAGGGTGAGTAAGTTGGTTCCCATGCGGCGGGGGAGGCCGGCTTTGTTTAGAGTTGCCATTGCGTCGACTGCTCGATCGGGATCAACCATGATGTTGTATTGAAGGGCTTTTGCGGTGGCGCCTTCGGCAACAGGGGCCTGCATTTTTTGCGCGACGATGCTTTTGGATGCTAAGTAAACGACAATTTCATTGGCTTCTTTTTCATCAACATTGGAAACGATTGCTTGGTTGCTCTCGCAGCCTGCGAGAAGAAAAGCAAGAAGAGGAAGAAAAAAATAAAGCCGCAATTTAAACATAGATGTCACCTATGCTTCTCTTATAGCACGATCGGATAGCTCATTGCAAATGTAATCAGTGTTGCCGTATTAAAACTCTCCGCTAAAAATGAACAGGATCGGCTTCGCTCGCAGGATAAAACTTGAGCGGAAACAGGATTGGGAAGAAGAGCTCCCGAAGAAAAAATGAACAGGATCCGCTTCGCTTGCAGGATCGCAGCTGACGCTGCGGCAGGATAAAACTTGAACGGAAACAGGATTGGGAAGAAGAACTCTCGAAGAAAAAATGAACAGGATCCGCTTCGCTCGCAGGATCACCGCTGACGCGGTGGCAGGATCGCAGCTGACGCTGCGGCAGGATAA
>CBDUSP010000083.1:0-3583 GCA_965370365.1 uncultured bacterium
GTTAATTCACAGCTTTTATCGGATAAAAAAAACAAATTTTTTGCATCGCTTGCGCAAGTAGGGAACACATTTGGCCTTAGCATACTTGATCTTTCAACAGGCCAATTTTTAGCGCTCGAACTTGACTCCCTTCAAGACGTCCTGGATGAAATTGCACGCAATCGTCCTGCAGAGTTTTTGGTAAGCAAACAGTTTGAAGAGGCCCATCCCCTCTTTTTCAAAGAGCTCTCTTTATCTTTTTCGTTTCTCGTTAATAGAAAAGAACCTCTTGATCTTCGCTTAAGCATTGACACTTTGTCTCAACACTTTGGCAATCAAGAACTTAGTAAAAACCCCGCAAGCTCTATTGCCGCAGCGTCACTGCTTTCATACTTAAAAGACGACATGCTCATCAATTGCGATCACATCCTTTCCATTGAATCTGATTCTCTTGATTACATGGGCTTGGATCGCTCTTGTTTGCGCAATTTAGAGCTCACAGAGTCGATGCATGACTCCGGTCAAACAAACACACTCCTTGATGTGATTGATCACACATTAACCCCAATGGGAGGCAGGCTCCTTTGTAGCTGGATGAAGCATCCGCTCCTATCAACAACAGAGATTCATGCAAGACAAGATGCGATTTCTCTTTTTTTAGAAAACCGAAAAAAAAGCTCCGAAGTCCGCAATTTGTTAGGTGGTGTGCGTGATTTAGAAAGACTGATTATGAGAGTTCAATCTAAATGCGCATCTCCACGCGATGTTCTCTCTCTTGGGTTTTCTCTTTCTCAAATTCCAGAAATCCAAGCGCTTCTTGGGGAGAGTAAGCTTGGGTCAATTGAAACCCTTCGTCCTCTATTTGAAACAATCATAAAAGCTTTAAATGAAAATCCTCCCATAAGAACGACTGAAGGGACCGTTTTTAAAATGGGGTATCATGAGGAGCTCGACTCTCTAAAAACACTTTCCAAAGAATCAACGAGTTTCTTAGCTCGCTATCAAGGAACGCTTCGCGAACAAACCGGCATTAAGACGCTAAAAGTTGGCTTTACAAAGGCTTTTGGCTACTACATTGAAGTCAGTCGTGGACAAAGCGCGAAGGCTCCTCCCTCTTTTCAAAGACGCCAGACACTTGTAAATGCAGAGCGATTTATCACAGATGAACTCAAAAAATATGAGCATCAAATTTTAAGTGCAGAAGAAAGAGCAAAGGCTCTGGAATCTACCCTTTTTGAAGAGCTCATTATCCAAATTGCTTCCTTTGGAAAACTAATTGGCAGCCTTGCTAAAGAAATTGGACGGCTTGACTGCCTCCTTTCTCTTACTAAAGCAGCGTTTGAGAAAAAGCTTGTCCGTCCGATTGTTGACATGTCCAATACCTTAGAAATTAAAGAAGGGCGTCATCTCATTGTCGAGCATGTTGTCGGAGCCTCTTCGTTTATTGCAAATGACACAGAGCTTGATAGCAAAGAACAGATGATGCTGATCACAGGGCCCAACATGGCAGGAAAATCCACCTATATCCGTCAGGTCGCTCTCATTGTGATTTTGGCGCAAATGGGCTCCTTTGTTCCAGCCGCCTCTGCCCATATCGGCATCATCGATAAAGTCTTTTCACGCATTGGCGCAAGCGATGATCTAGCGCGCGGTCAATCTACGTTTATGGTGGAAATGACAGAGACCGCAAACATCTTACAAAACGCAACGTCTCGATCGCTTGTTCTTCTCGATGAAATTGGAAGGGGGACAAGTACCTACGACGGGATCTCGATTGCGTGGGCTGTTGCTGAATACCTTCTCACCACGCAAGACAGCCAAGCAAAAACGCTCTTTGCAACGCACTATTGGGAGCTAACAAAGCTTGCTGACGAATTTAAAAATGCTGCAAATTTCCAAATTGCTGTAAAAGAGATCTCTTCTGGGATTGTTTTCTTACGAAAAATTGTTAGAGGCGGAACAGATAAGAGCTACGGCGTTCATGTAGCCAAGCTTGCAGGGCTTCCTCCAAAGGCGATCAGAAGAGCTGAGGAAATGCTTAAAATGCTTGAAAAAACGCCTCAGCCCAAAAACGAGCAGCTTGTTTTCTTTAAGCCTGAAGAAAAAGAAGTTCCCCCTATCATTGAGGAACTTAAAAGCCTTGATCCCAATCAAATGACCCCAATCCAGGCGATTGAGAAACTCATCGCCTGGAAAAAACTCGTTTGAGGTTATTTTCCCGTTAAGATTTTTAGGAACGGGTCGTTGATGTAATACACATCACGACCCGCCCTAAAGCTTCTCAGAATGCCGATGCCCTCTAATTGCTGAAGGTACTGTGACGCCGTTTGCCTTTTTGCAATCCCAGCCTCTTCGAGAGACTTAATTTTGGAGTAAGGTGAGTGAAAGAGAACCTCGATGAGATCTTTGGAGTAAATTCGAGGGAGCCGTTCCCGTACAAGACTTGCTGTTTTCTGCATTAAGTCATGGATTTTTGTGATCTGCTTTCTAGTAATAATTGCAGTTTCTTCAAGTCCTTTAAGAATATAAAGAACCCATGATTCCCAGGCATTTTCCTCAGTCACTTTTCTCAGGCCATCATAGTAAGCTGTTTTATTTGCAATAATGTAGCGCGACAAATAGAGGACAGGGATATCTAGGACTTTTTTTTCGATTAGAAATAAGACATTTAAAATTCTTCCAGCCCTTCCATTTCCATCGGGAAAGGGGTGAATCGCTTCAAACTGATAATGCACTAAAGCCATCTGGATTAGGGCATCTAGTGATGTTTGTGAGTAAATAAACGTCTCAAGCTGAGAGAGCTTTTCTCGAATCACTTGCTCTCCTTCCGGAGGAGTGTACATAAGCTCCCCAAGACCATTTACTAGCTTGGTCCCTGAGCTTTTTCGGACGCCCTGTTTCGTGTTTTTTAGGATTTGAACGAGCTCTTCAAAAAGAAGAGTTGTAAGAAGGCGCTTTTTCTTGAAGACTGCGTTGTATCCATGCCAGAGAGCATCCTTGTACAAAAGAACTTCTTTGGTGTGAGCATCAGCTGTTGCTGGCTCATCAATAAAGGCCCGATACAATTCATCATTTGTCGTAACAATATTTTCAATTTCAGAGGATAACTTTGCCTCAGACAAGCCAAGAGCCTGAATCAAGATCGCCTGATTTGGAATCAGATGCCCAGATATGCGCAATTCGGCAATCGCCTTATTCGCACAGATGGCCATTTTCAAAACTTCTTTCGTCTCTATTTCGATGTTCGGTGGCAAGCCTGGCAAATCATTGTATGGAATACTTTTATCAAAACTCATACTACCCCTGACGTGGTGATTGCATCGACATATCCCATAAATATGTCGAAAAATCGACATAATTTCGACATGTTTGTTTTTTCAAGACAGCAACCAACTAATTGTCAGCGAGATACGCCTAGCCTTTTTTCATCTTAATGAGCAGCTTGTTTTCTTTAAGCCCGAAGAAAAAGAACTTCCCCCATTTGTCGAGGAACTCAAAAACCTTAATCCCAATCAAATGACTCCAATCCAGGCGCTCGAGAAACTCGCCGCCTGGAAAGAGATTACCTGACAAACTATGTCGATCTCATCGACATATCCCATAA
>CBDUSP010000084.1:0-3500 GCA_965370365.1 uncultured bacterium
GGGGAGATCTCACCAGGCAGTTGCTTTGCAGGCCTTTTTTGGAGGGGGAGTGGCTTAGATTGTTTTGACATGTTTTGTGTTAGAGTGTTTAGGATATTCTGTAGACGGTGTATTTTTTCGCTCGAACCTCTGGTGTCGTGCTCACATGGGGTGGTCCTTTGTGATCTGTTTCCTGAACTTTCTATAAATGGATCTGGTATTAGACTTGACATATTAAACCTTCCTTTTATTAATTTTTATTTCTTCTATTTTAATACATAAAACAAATAAACTGCAATAATAACAAATTATATTAGTTATTTAAAATTTGATTTATTGGGAATTTAGAGAAACAGAGACTTGAGCTGGTTTAGCGTTTCTTCAAAAGAAGACTTTTCATCGACCAGCTGTTTCAAAAAACGATTTACCTTGTCGATATGCTTGATCGCAAAATCGGCATTTTTATCCGATCCCGCTTTATATTCTCCGATGCGGATCAAAAGCTCGTTCTTTTTGTAGTTGGCAAGCACTTCTCGAAGCGTTCTGATATTCTCCAGATGCGACTTGTCTACGATACTAGCCAGGATGCGGCTAACGGAGGCAAGAACATCGATCGCTGGATAGTGGTTCTGTCTTGCAAGATCGGACGAGAGGACGATGTGTCCATCGAGAATCGATCGGACCTCATCCGCTACGGGCTCATTGAGATCGTCTCCGGCAACGAGGATAGTGTAGAAGGCCGTAATCGACCCTTTATCGGAGTTTCCAGATCTCTCGAGAAGCTTGGGGAGGGTTGCAAAGACTGAGGGGGTATAACCGGCCCGGGCGGGAGGCTCTCCGGCAGCAAGGCCGATTTCTCTAAGCGCTCTGGCATAACGGGTTACGGAATCCATCATCAAGATCACAGATTTGCCTTGATCACGGAAGTACTCTGCAATTGCTGTCCCTACGTAGGCGGCATTTAGGCGCATTTGGGCGGCTTGGTCGGATGTCGAGACGATAATTACCGATTTTTTCATCCCTTCTTCGCCTAAGTCGTTGACTAAGAACTCTCTAACCTCTCTTCCCCTCTCGCCAATGAGGGAGATGACGTTGACATCAGCAACGGCGTTGCGGGCGATCATGCCGAGGAGGGTCGATTTTCCGCCCCCGGCTGCTGCAAAGATACCGACTCTTTGGCCTTGTCCGCAGGTTAAGACGCCATCGAGGCAGCGGACGCCGACGGGAATGGGTTCTTCGATGATTTTTCTTTTAAGGGGATCTGGGGGGGGGCTGATGATGGGGTAGGTTTCTTCGAGCTCGAGCGGTCCGTGGGTGTCTTCATCAAGCGGTTTTCCAAGTCCATCGAGGACTCTGCCGAGCAGGTTTTGCCCCACTTTGATATGCATGGGCATACGCATGGGGACCACTTCTGAGGAGGGACCGATCCCTTTCATATCGCCCAAAGGAGAGAGAATCACCTCATCTTTTGTAAAGCCGACAACTTCTGCGGCAAGCGGCTCGCCCTCTCTTTTGATGAGGCAGACTTCACCCATTTTGACCTGCGGGATGACGGCGCGAATCAGCATGCCGACAACTTCGGTAATCCTTCCGTGGACGGTGGTGAGCTCTACATCTTCAAGGTGGCTTAGGAGTTTATCAATCGACGGCGTTTTGTCCATATCATGAGGCTTTGTTGTATAATTCGGGTCTAGCCAAAAAAAAATTGCTTTTTGAGAGGTTTTGGTTCTTTTTTTGTCCGCATATGCGAAGCCCCCATAGGGGACGAAAAAAGAACCAAAAGGTCCAGAAAGCAAATTTTTTGGGCAGACCCCAATTATGCAATAAAGCCTTTCATAGCTGGATGTTCATCACTTGCTTGATCGAATCCATCACCTTCCCAAGAAGCGTTGAGGAGAATTCAATTTCTTGTTGCGCAAGGTTCATTTTTACGCTCACGGAGAGCATTTCCGCTGCGTTTAATTGCTGGCCCTTAGCCGACATCTGCTTTAGCTGCTCTTGCACTTGGATTAGCTGATCCTGTCCATCGTTGACATACGCGACAAATCTGCCGATTACGCTTCCCCCTGCAGGTGGTTTAAAAGGAGGGGAGTCGATGCCAAGCTTTGCGCTTGCCCCGCGGATATGCTCTTGCGCATCGGTCAGCTTATTCTTCAAAAGACGTGCTTGCGATCTTTTGAGCTTCATGTTGGGACTTTGAAGTTGCTCTCCTATGGTTCCAAGCCCGTCTTGTGTTACTTTTGCTTGGTTTAGGATGGAGTCCATGTTGGGAGGGGCCCCTGTTTGCGCGGGCCCCTGAGCTAAGTTCATGGGGGTGGGCCCTTGTGGTTTAAGACCTTCTTGAGCGCCTTCTTGCATATGAGATTCAAAGCCTTTTCCCGACTGAGGCGAATCTCCTGCACGTTCTAGGGATTTACTGGGATCTACGGGACCCGGGCTTGCATCAGGTGGCACTGTCATTTTTTCTTTTTCTCCGCAGGCCCTGGCGTTGTTTTGATGAACTTATCGACAAAATCAAGCGCTATATGCCCCAATTCCTTGATCATCGGATCTTTGGATTTGGCTGTGTCTGCGAGAATCTTTTCTCCTTTGCCGAGTTCTTTCGGCATAAAACTCATGCAAATACCGAGAAATGCTTTTGCCATCTCGTTTTTGGGCTCTTTTTCCAACACGTCTTCAAAGCAGCGGACCGCTTCGTTAAGCTCGAGCTTATGTAGATGAAGATAGCCAACTCCGACTTTTGGAAGCGTGTTTTCTTTGTCGAGTAGACTGGCCGCTTTAAAAAGCTTGAGAGAAGAATCTTCGTCCGCTTGATTGACCGCGATAAACCCCGACTCGAGCAATAAGACGAAATCTTCTTTGTATTTTTTTAAACTCATTTTCTAACTCCTATTGAACTCTTTGGTTCTGAACTGCATGGTTAATCACAGAATTTACCTGGGCGATTAAGTTTGAAATTGATTCCCCGATTTGGGTTACCTGGCTCATCTGAAACTGGATCAAAATAAACTTTCCAGGATTCGCAGAAGAGATGTTCTGTGAAAGTTTTCGTACTTGTTGTACAAGTCCAGACTGAAGGTGCCTGTAGGCGTTAATCAGCGAACTAAAGGTGAGGGTAACTCCTTTCATGCTCATGTTGTTGTCCTTATCTTGATGCTTTTTTCAATACTTTTTGCAAAGACGCATATGCTTGGAGCAAGATTCCGAGGTTATCGAAGTCTTTTTCGTTTGCGCCTTTTCTAAGCAGGTCTTTAATTTCGTGGATTTTTTTATCCACATCTTCGAGTATTTCTTTTGCGCGTGAAGGGTTTTCTTTGATCTCTTTTTCGAGGTCAAACGAAAACTTCTCGCCTGGTTTTTTTTCTAAACCGTACATTATTCGTCTCCAGTCTTATGTAGATGCTATCTTACGGAGACACTGATCAATTCATTCGCTTTGCTCTAGGCCAAAATTCACCGAAAAAGGTAATTCTCAACCTCCATTAACTCACTCGAGTTAATTACGGTTTCCGAATTAACTT
>CBDUSP010000085.1:0-3098 GCA_965370365.1 uncultured bacterium
GCGCCGCTTTTGAACGATCGTAAGTGGCTTTGTTTTGTTAATACTAAGCCATTTACGATCGTCCAAATGAGGCAGCTTTCAATCCCGTCTAAACCCAATTCTTGAGTTGGTTTTGGTATATACCGCTCGTGATTCAAAAGTTGGTTTTCGAGGAGTCTCCTTGCCAAAACCAACTTTTGCATTACTCCCGGTATATTCAGTGTCTCCCTAGAAAAGCGCTTTTAACTTTTCAAGCAGTGTAGGTTTAAGATCTTCCATTGAAACAAGAGTGGATGTTTCTAAAATCTTTCCATCTGCATCGCAAACTTGAAGCTCTGCTATTTTTTGCCCCTTGCTAATAGGCAGCGCTTTTTCATAGATGCGTATAAAGGCCCTGCAGGTAGGTTCTTCTGACGGAAAATAGTGAATTGCTAAATCTGACAAGAGAGTTGCTTTAACTGTCACCTTTTTAATTGGAACAGAAATGGGAGAAAAGGCGCGAAATAAAACTTTCTTTTCCTTTGTCTCATTAAATGCGTTTTCGAAAAGAAGCGTCGTATCCTTATAGCGATCAGCAATTGATTCACACCCAAGAAGAACGGCAAGCAAAGTCCTTCCGTCACTTTTAGCTGCTGCAACAATCGTACGCTTTGCATCCGAGTGAGTCCCTGTCTTTACACTAAAAATCTTTGGATAAAAGTATTTTCCAGGAACAAGTAAGGGGTTGTTATATAAAAGATCAGCTCCTGGCTGCTTATTTGTTTTTGGCCTCTGATAAAATGAATTCGATGACACTTCGCAAAACTTGAGAGATTGCAGAGCTTTTTTAAAAATGACACTCATATCATACGCGGTTGTGAAGTGCTCTTTATGGTGAATCCCATGCGGATTTTTAAACTGCGTGTTTTTGCAACCCAAATCACGAAGATACACATTCATTTCGGAGACGAATTGATCAATCGAAGGTGCGAGATTTTCAGCAATTACGTTTGCCGCATCATTCCCAGAATTCCGTATAAGGCCATGCAAAAGACTTTCAAAAGGAAGCTTTTCCCCGGCAACAAGCCACATTTTTGTCCCAGATTTCTCGTCCCAATAGGCAGGCTCATTTCCTGTTTCTTTCAAAGGCCTGATTTTCAGGGCCTCCGAAGAAACAGTCATCTTCTTATCTAAAGCAAAGTCTTTTTGATCGAGTGCGTAGATAGCTGCTGCAACTTTTGTAATGCTTGCTGGATACATCGGAACATGCGCGTATTTTTCATATAAAACCGCATTCGTATCTACATTGATTAAAATCGCAGATTTTGCAGAAATTTTTGTATTTTTAAGATTTGCACTTAGTGAGAAAGCAAGGAAGAGCCACAAAAACTTCATGACTCATCAGGGGAAAAAGAAGCAAACGCCTGTTTGTTATCGCTTTGCTGCGACTGAACTTGACTGTAGTTTGCAAACTGCGCAATTTCTTTACGGAAAGCAAGATGAACACTGCCAACTGAGCCGTGGCGATTCTTTGCAACAATGATCTCTGCCATCCCCGGCTTGTCATACGGGTCGTAATATTCTCGTCTAAGCAAGAACATCACCTGGTCGCTGTCTTGTTCTAAAGAGCCACTCTCTCGCAAGTCACTCATTATAGGACGATGACCTTGACGCTCTTCCACTTTTCGAGAAAGTTGCGCGAGACACAAAATCGGAATATCAAGCTCGCGCGCAAGATTTTTTAACATCCGGGAAATCTCAGAAATCTCATTTTGCCTGTTTTCCATAGCGCGAGATGTTCCTGCTCCACCCAACAACTGCAAATAGTCAATCGCGATAAAGCCAATATTATACGCCTCTTTAAGACGCCTTGCGCGAGCACGAAGATCAGTAATTTTTAATCCTGGTTGATCATCGATAATCATCGTATGCTTTTGCATTGTGTTAACAGCCGACACAACCCTTTGATACTCAGAGCCATTTAACGCTCCCGTCCGAATCTTTTCCGATTCCACCTCTGCTTGAGAGCAGACCATTCGATGTAAAAGCTGTGATGCACTCATCTCTAGTGAAAAGACCGCAACGGGAACATCGTTGCGAAAGCAAATATTTTCGGTAATCGAGGTCATTAAAGCAGTTTTCCCCATCGCAGGACGGGCAGCTAAGATCATTAAGTTTGATGCGCCAAACCCATTTAGCATCTTGTCTAAGTCAATAAAGTGCGTTGGGAGTCCCGTAATCGGAGGCGCATTCGGATCGCGTGTCTTAAAAGCCTCTTGCTTTTCTTGAAGCTCCTTTAAATAAGGGATGTTTGTCTCAGCTCTAAGTCCTGTAATTAAATCACGAAGCTGAATGCCGGGGCTTTGCTGATTATCCTGAGAAATATGAAAAAAGGTCTCTTGCGCACTATCTAAGGATGCAAAGACGTCATCCGGCTCTTCAAGCGCTTCTTTTTCAATGCGTTGCGCCGCATGAATCATTCTTCTTAAAATTGCTTTTTCCCGAACAAGATCAACATATTCCTCAACAAACGCAGATGTTCCTGCATATTGAGCAAGCGTCGTCAGATAGCTGACCCCGCCAACACCATCTAATTTCCCTTGTCGTTTGAGTTCCTCGGCAATTAAATGAATATCAGCTGGCTTATCGGCAATGTATGCAGATTTTAAAACAGCGAAAATGGTCTGGTGTTCTGTGTAATAAAAATCTTCAGGACTGATTTTATCAGCGGAGACGTTGAGAGCGTTGACGCTTGTGAGCATGCAGCCAAGAACCATCATCTCAGATTCTTTGGAGTTTGGAGGGATGCGGGTTTTTCTTTCGGTTTTAGCCATAATTCTCAAACGTATAAAAGGAACGGAAAGAGAGGGATTCGAACCCTCGATACCCTTACGAGTATGCGTCCTTAGCAGGGACGTGCTTTCGGCCACTCAGCCATCTTTCCAAGACTAAACGAAGGGCTGATTTTATGCTATAGAGGACCTTTTGAGCAAGTTTCACAAAGCTGACGCATTAAAACCTCCCGGCAAGACGGAGTTATCCACCCTACTTTTCACATAAAACAAATATCCTCAGAAAGCCCCAAGTACTACAGCGTTTCGAAAATTCTGCTATTTTGGACGCGTCAAAGCTGTCAAATT
>CBDUSP010000086.1:0-2684 GCA_965370365.1 uncultured bacterium
GCCACCGCGTCAGCGGTGATCCTGCAAGCGAAGCGGATCCTGTTCATTTTTTAATACGTTAACCCCGTAACACTGATGCGTAATAATTGTCTTGAGTGATACAATCCGTTCCCTATGGATTCCCTTTTAGAGATATTACGCCAGCAGTTAACGCGCGCCATTTGCGAAGCGTTTGAAGGCAAGCTTGAGACAGATCAACAACAAGCAGATGTATCTCCTTGTGCAAAAGAGGAGTTTGGGCACTATCAGTGCAATAGCCCTCTTCGTCTTTCAAAACAGCTCCGAATGAATCCGCGTCTTGTTGCAGAGACCCTTGTTGAGCACTTAAAAGAGAAGGATTTCTACTCTCAGATTGAAATTGCGGGTCCGGGCTTTATCAACTTTACCTTTTCTCCGGAAGTCCTGTCAAAGGAGCTCCAAAAACAATTAAACGATCCTCTTTTGGGAGCCATTTCCCCTAAAAAAAAGGAGCGGATGATTGTGGAGTTTTCCTCCCCAAATGTTGCAAAAGAGCTTCATGTAGGGCACTTACGATCGACGATCATTGGGGACTCTTTAGCGCGTTTATTCGAGTTTTTGGGACACGATGTATTAAGACTCAATCACATTGGGGATTGGGGAACGCAGTTTGGGATGTTAATTGCATATATGTTGGAAGAGGCGCCAGCTGTCTTAGAGGGCAAAAAGAGCTCAAATCTTAGCGAGCTTATGGGATGGTATCGCGCTGCAAAGAAGCGCTTTGATGAGGACGCTGCCTTTAAAAAAGAAGCGCAACTCCAGGTTGTTTCTCTTCAGGCGGAGCAAAAAGATGCCATGAAAGCCTGGCAAATTATTTGCGACATCTCTCGAAAAGGATATCAGGAGATTTACGATCTTCTCGATGTGAAGATTGCAGAAAGGGGAGAGTCGTTTTACAATCCTTACTTGAAAGAGGTGGTAGATGAGCTCGGGAAAAAGGGTCTCATCGATGTATCTGATGGAGCAAAATGCATCTTTTTAAAGGGGTTTAAAAATCGAGAGGGGAATCCCTTGCCTCTCATGGTTCAAAAGTCTGATGGGGGCTACAACTACGATACAACCGACTTGGCAGCGATTCGCTACCGCATCTTTGTGGATAAAGTCCAAAGGATGATCTATGTGACCGATTTAGGCCAGTCGCTCCACTTCCAGATGGTCTTCGCGGCGGCAAAAAAGGCCGGTTGGCTGGATCCTAAGAAGACCAGGGTCGATCACGTGGGCTTTGGCCTTGTGCTTGGTTTGGATGGAAAAAAGTTCAAAACAAGGTCTGGAGAGACGGAAAAGCTCATCGACCTTCTAAATGAGGCCGTATCTCATGCAAAGAAACTTTTGAAAGAACGCTTCCCCGATAAACAAGCCTCTGAGACAGAGGAACTTGCGAAAACACTCGGGATTGGGGCGGTTAAATATGCGGATTTGTCATCGAGTCGGACAAAGGATTATACCTTTAGTTATGATCGAATGCTTCGTTTTGAGGGCAATACGGCCGTCTTTCTTCTCTATTCCTACGTTCGGATCCAGGGGATTAAGCGAAGGGTAGGAAAAGGGACGGGAGAGCACCCTATCTGCCTCTCTCACCCATCAGAGATCTCTTTGGGGCTCCATTTAAGGCGATTTGGGGAGGCTTTGGATGCGATGGCTGAAGAGCTTATGCCGAATCGATTGACCGAGTATCTCTATACTTTGTCGGAAAAGTTCAATGCGTTTTTCCGCGACTGTAGGGTAGAGGGGTCTGTGGAGGAGGGTTCGAGACTTACTCTTTGTGAGCTTACCTCAAAGGTTTTGGCGCAAGGCCTTAATATTCTAGGACTAAGGACTGTTGATTGGATGTAAAGTTGCTTTACAGCGCGAGAAAAAAATCTCGCGCTGTGAGAAAAACACCCTTGAACTATACTTAAACGACTTGTGTTGTGCGGCTTAGGTAGTTTTCTTGGTATTGTTTTACATCATCTTCATGAATCACCCAAGCAGCTCCCTTACGTACTGCCTTCATAAGACCGATACGTGTTGCGTAATAGATCTTTTGTGCCGGCACGTTTAGTTTTCTTGCTATCTGGCCGATAGAGTAAAATCCTTTGGCTGAGTCAAACAAGAGTTCACCATTATATACTGACTTTGTTCGTGAGTACTTGTTGCGGCGATATTCATTGAGATCTTCGAGTTTAATTGTCCAACGGGTCGCGTCTTTGATCGCTTTTAGCTTCTTTTGCTTAATCGCTACGTAGATCGCTTGGCGAGTTACGTTGTTAATACGGGCAGCTTCAGTGATTGAAACGACCTTAACTTCTTCAGTGTTAATGACTTGGTTTTCTTGGGTGTTTTCCATTTTTTTCTCCTAATGGGTTTTTAGCCTCTTAGTACAAACAATTTATTCAATTCTTTATTGTTTGCCTTTTAATTTTCTTTCTTTAGTAACCATTATTTCATGAATTGTTATTAACAATCAATAGTGTTTTTAGTTGGTTTGCAGGGTATTTGGGCTGTTATGTCGCAAGCTATTTATAATTATGGTGTTAGAGTAATTACACTTAATAGAGGCAAGTTACTAAACAAAAAGTCGACTCAAAAGAATCCAGAAATCGACAGACCCTGGACTTGTGAAAACGCTCCTTAACAGAAATTCTTTAAAAGGGAACCCATTCGTGAGAGAATGACCCGCAGTTTGA
>CBDUSP010000087.1:0-2450 GCA_965370365.1 uncultured bacterium
AGAGGAACTCCACTCTGGTCTGCAACCTCAGACCATGGATCTAGAGTCTTTGGAGTGCCCTCATCATACTGTTTTCTGAAAAATCCAAACGGTGGCAGAGGTTGTTGATGGAGTGAAGAGCTGTTGTCACAGTCAGACGCACTGGAGAGGTCAGATCTGGGATAGATGATGCAGGTCGATTCCCTTTGTTTGAAGTTCTGATCAGTGCAAATTCTGGATCGAGCATCCGGATAACGTTCTTCGTAGTCATCCAATTGAGGAAAGTCAAATTGTTTGAAAAGCTGGTCAAATTGGTCCTGGAATTTTTTATCTTCAGAATCTTTGGGTCTTTCTCTCTGTATTACACGATAGGTTATCGCGGCAAGTATGGTTTCTACTCCCGTCATTAGTCTGCTCGATCGCATATTTTGAGGGTTTCTTCCTAGGAATGTTTGAAGCGAAACTGGGTCCACAAACCCTCCACGAGCCTCGCCAGGCTTTAACCCCTTCAGTATCCAATCCAGAACTTCTTCAGGCAGGTTTTCAAGTGAACTTTTTATTGCTTCGTGCAACTTATAGAGTATTTGCTTTGTCTCCTCTTTAGGGTGTCTCATGAAAATACGTGAGAGATAATCTGAAGCATCTGTGTGCTTACTGTTGCCTTGCCCAAACTCTTTTACTTGGCTCAATAATTCTTGCTGTTTTGTCTCGCTTGTCATAGAGCATTGATTTGTTAATGCTTCTGTATTTTTTGCTTCTCTTCGCTTTGTAAGGCTTGCTGCTTGTATCCGATGCATGCTGTCAAAATAATCCCTATTTTCTTGAATGATCGAAGTCATCATTCTTGTGCCAATGCTATGCGTCATGTCGTACCTACAAAAACAAGTTATTTTGATTAATAATAAAGATAATTATAACATTATATTAAGTGGATTGCAAGGACTGCTTGTTATTTAACAACAAAAACCCCAGCCTGTGGACTGGGGTGTTTGTTGTAAGTTGCTGATAATCAATGCGAAGTGCTATTTTTCGTCTTTATCGATGATTTCGGCTTCAGCCTCTTCGATGTCAGGCTTCTCCGCTTTCGGTTCTGCTCCAGCCTCTGCTCCTGGTTGAGGGCCAGGAGCTGCGCCTTGAGCGCCACCAGCTAAGTTTTCACCGATCTTCTGCATATGTTGCTGGAGATCCGCTGTTTTTGCCTTAATCTGGGCAGTGTCACCGCTTGTCACAGCTGTTTTGAGGCCATCGACATGCGTTTGGATCTCTGTCTTGATATTGTCAGGCAGCTTATCCTTGTACTCATCGAGTGACTTTTCAGCGCGGAAGACAAGGGCCTCTGCCTCGTTTTTTACTTCGATTTCTTCTTTGCGTGTCTTATCCTCTTCTGCATGGAGCTCCGCTTCTTTGATTTTTTGCTTAATCTCCTCATCAGATAAGCCCGACTTTGCTTCGATCCGGATTTTTTGCTCTTTTCCTGATTGCTTATCTTTTGCTGACACATGGAGGATTCCGTCTGCGTCGATGTTAAAGGCAACCTCGATCTGCGGGGTTCCTCGTGGCGCTGGGGGAATATCGGTCAAATCAAAGCGTCCAACTTCCTTATTGTCCTTAGCCATTGGGCGCTCTCCTTGGAGAACGACAATCGTCACTGCGGGCTGATTGTCACCTGCGGTTGAAAACACCTGTTTCTTCTGGCTTGGGATTGTTGTATTGCGCTCGATAAGCGGAGTAAGCACGCCTCCCAAAGTCTCAATTCCAAGAGTTAAAGGGACAACATCGAGAAGAAGAACGTCTTTAACATCTCCTGCGATAATGCCGCCTTGGATTGTTGCACCAACTGCAACAGCTTCGTCTGGGTTCACCCCTTTATGCGGCTCTCTTCCAAAGAGATCTTTTACTTTTTGTTGCACAAGTGGCATGCGGCTCATTCCGCCAACGAGGATGATTTCTCCGATGTCATCAGCTGTTACGCCTGCATCTTTCATCGCTTTTTTGCACGGCTCGATACTTCTTTCGACTAAGTCGTGACAGAGGTTCTCTAGCTTTGCTCTTGTGAGTGTGAGTGCAAGGTGTTTTGGACCACTTGCATCCATTGTGATAAACGGCTGATTAATCTCCGTTGATGCAACACCAGAGAGTTCGATCTTTGCTTTTTCTGCAGCATCGCGAAGGCGCTGAAGAGCCATTTTGTCTTTTGATAGATCGACGCCTGATTCCTTTTTGAACTCTTCAATGATCCAGTTGATGATCCTGTTATCAAAATCATCACCGCCGAGGTGCGTGTCTCCGTTTGTTGCAAGCACTTCAAAAACGCCATCGCCGATTTCGAGGATGGAAATATCAAACGTTCCTCCTCCAAGATCGTATACGGCAATTTTCTTGTCTGTGTGGAGTTTATCAAGACCATAGGCAAGCGCCGCAGCTGTTGGCTCTGGAATGATTCTCTTTACATCAAGACCTGCGATTTTCCC